>JAFSNT010000084.1 GCA_017443295.1 Clostridia bacterium | reverse complement strand
CCGAAACCAAAGGAGGAGAGTTTATGGTTATGATCGGCGTGACCCCGTCTCTGACGGAGAAAGGGAATATAACCCAGAACCAGGATTATTTTAACGCGGTGTTCCGGGCGGGGGCGCTGCCCGTGCTGCTGCCCCTGACGGTGGATGAAGCCGTCATGCGGGAAATGCTCTGTCGGGTGGACGGCCTGCTGATCACCGGCGGGGCCGACTTGGGGCCGGACATGTACGGCGAAGAAAAGCTGCCCTGCTGCGGGGAACTGGAACCCGCCCGGGATCGGTTCGAGTTTCCGCTTTGCCGCATGGCGCTGGAAAAGGATATGCCCATTTTCGCCATTTGCCGGGGGCATCAGGTGCTTTCCTGCACCTTGGGCGGCACGCTTTACCAGGATATTGCCACCCAGTTCAGCCCCGAGCTCAAGCATCCCCAGTACGATATTCCCCGGGATAAAGTGCATGACATGACCGTGGAGGAAGGGTCCCTGCTGCACAGGATCACGGGCTTGACCCGCTTTCAGGTGAACAGCCGTCATCACCAGGCCATCAAAACGCCTGGGGCGGGCTTACGGGTCATCGCCCACGCGCCCGACGGCCTGATCGAAGCCGTGGAGCTGCCGGGCAAGCGTTTCGTGCTGGGCGTTCAGTGGCATCCCGAATCCCTGAGCGACCGGTACGCGGAAGCCCAGGCCCTGTTCAACGCCTTTGTGGGAGCCTGCGCATGATGACGGAAATCGCCCTGGTGGCCGACCTGCACGGCAATTGGCCCGCCACGGAGGCCGTGGACCGGGACATCCGCGCCCGGGGCATCCGCCGCGTCTGGTGTTTGGGGGACGTGGTGGGCAAAGGCCCCTCCAGCGACCGCACCTTCGACTGGGCGGCGGAAAAATGCGAATTCATCCTGCAAGGCAATTGGGACGAGGGCGTCGGCAAAAAACAGTTCCCCAACGATCAGTTTTATTACGATCAGTTAGGCGAGCAGCGCCTGGCGGCCCTGACCCAATGGCCCTTTGAATACGAATGTTATCTTTCGGGCAGGAAAACCCGCCTGTTCCATGGGCGCTCCACCATGCCCGCGCCCTACGGCGTACACGAAAACGCGGAGCTGCTTGCCCTCTATTTTCTGCCGGATTACGACGTGGTGGGCTACGGCGACTGCCACCGCCAGGGCGTGCGCCTGCTGAACACCTCGGGCATTCTGTTCAATACCGGCAGCGTGGGCAACGGCTTAGGCGTGCCCATGGCCCAGTACGTGATCCTGCGCTGTGAGCCGGACAGCCGGACGCTTGCGCCCCTGGATATTGTCACCGTCACCGTGCCCTACGACCGGGAACAGGCCGTCCGGGACACCCGGGAAGCCGGGAAACGCGGCATGCCCAACGCCGACCTGTTTGAACGGGAAATCCTCACCGGCGTTTACGCCCGGGCCAACGGGAGGGAGAAACCGTAAAAAGGCACGGCAATCGGGTGATGCTCATTAAAAGGACGCTATAAAGCAGGTAGGAGGTAGGAAGTAGGAGGTAGGAGGTTTTATCTTGTTCATCAAGATGCATGCTCCTGTCTTTTTTGTGGACTATATATACTTCCTACCTCCTACCTCCTACTTCCTACCTTGACTTAAAGCGTTCTTTGAAATACGTCTGAAAAGCATGGAGGGAGTTACACATGATCCGTTTCGGCCCGGCGGGCAATTCCGAATCCTTTTACGCCCAAGGCTACAAGGCCAGCTGGCAGGCGCCGGGCTGGCTGCGGGGCATGGGCCTTTCCGCCTATGAGTATTCTTTCGGGCGCGGGGTGGGGTTATCGGAGGAAATGGCGGAAAAAATCGCCGGGTACGCGAAAGAAAACGATATTGCCGTCAGCGCCCACGCGCCGTATTTTATCAACCTGGCGAATCCAGACCCGGAAAAGCGGGAAGCCTCCTTCCGCTACATCACCGACAGCGCCCGGCTGGTGACGCGCTTGGGCGGCGACCGGGTGGTGGTACACGTGGGGGCGGTGATGAAGCTGGATCGGGCGGAAGCCGTCGGCAACTGCCGACAGGGCATCAAGGAAGCCTATCAGCGCCTGGACGATTTGGGCCTGTCCCACGTTCACCTGTGCCCGGAAACCATGGGCCGCGCCAGCCAAATCGGCGATTTGCAGGAAACCCTTGCCTTCTGCCTGCTGGACGAGCGGCTGATCCCCTGCATCGACTTCGCCCATCTGCACGCCTTAGGGCAGGGAGCGCTGAAGGGGCCGGAGGACTTCGCCGCCGTACTGGACGAAATTGAAAAAGCCCTGGGCCTTGCCCGCGCCAGGGAAATGCACGTTCATTTTTCCACCATCGAATACACCGCCGCCGGGGAAAAGCGCCACCGCACCTTCGCGGAGGAAGCCTACGGCCCCCGGTTCCAGCATTTGGCCCCGCTTTTGAAGGAAAGGGGCTACGCACCCCGGATCATCTGCGAATGCAAAGGCACCATGGCCGAGGACGCCAAGGCTATGATGGAGATTTATCAAAGTTTGCCCGAATAGAACAGGAGGGATCCCCATGGCCTATTTCCGCATCGAGTATTTTTCCAACGCCCTGCACCGTTCCACCAGCTTTGAAATGCTGATCCCCAACGACTACCGCACGGACATTCCCGTGGAAATCCCGGACAAGCCCATGGGCACCCTGTTCCTGCTTCACGGCTACACCGGCAAAGCGGGCAACTGGGTGCCGGAGGAACTGGCGGCGAAGTATAATTTCGCCATCGTCATGCCCACGGCGGAAAATTCCTTTTATCTGAACGGCCCGGCCACAGGCCATGCTTTCCAAACCCTGGTGGGGGAAGAAATGGTAGATTATGTGCGCCGCACCTTCGGCCTGGCGAAGAACAGGGAAAACACCTGCATCGCGGGCATGAGCATGGGCGGCTTCGGCGCGCTGCACACCGCCTTGGCCTACCCGGACACCTTCGGCAAGCTGGCGGGCCTGTCCTCCGCCCTGATCGTGCATGGCATCGCCCACATGAAGCCGGGCGAGGACAACGGCATGGCGAATTACGAATACTATCGGGAATGCTTCGGCGATCTGGAAACGGTGGAGCAGCGGGACGTGAACCCGGAAGTACTGGCTTTGAAGCGTAAAGCGGAAGGAAAGCTGCCCGAAATCTTCTTAGCCTGCGGCACGGAGGATTTTCTGCTGGAAGCCAACCGGCAGACGCACAAATTCCTGCTGGACGAACAGATTCCCCACCAATATTATGAAAGCAGGGGCGGTCACGATATGGTATTCTGGCACGAATACATCATCAAGGCCGTAAAGTGGATGTTCGGCTGACGCACTTCTCCGCGCCCATGTGTGCCGTCAAATACTCCCACACCTGGGCGTCGCTTGCGTCCGCCTGTCCGTCGGGCAGCAAAAACGCCTTGACGGGACTCACATACAGATAGATACAGCCCTTCGCCCGGAAAGCCCGCTGCGTTTCCTGCCAGGAAAGCAGCAGGGGGGCTTCTTTTTTCTGTTTGTTTTCCACTTCCAGGCCCGCTTCGGTCAGGCGCACCAGGTACACGGAGCGGGGCGGATCCAGCCGCTGCCGCATGGCCTGCACGTTCACTTGGGAAAGGAAGCTGCCGAAGTATACCAGAGGCAGGCCCAGCCCCACCGTCAGCAGTACCGCCGCAATCAGGCCGGACTGTTCCTTTTTGATCAGCAGCGCCGCGACGGCGAAGGCCGTCAGCAGCAAGGAAAAAACCAGGGGCCGCACCCAATGCTTCCGCAGAATGAACATATCGAAGCGGGCAAAGCGCTTGAAGGTTTTTTCGTCCAATTTCACGGGGATCACGATTTCCTGGGGCATGGGGGACGCTTCCTTTCGGTATGAGTTACGTTCACTATACCAGATTTCCCGTTTTGTTGCAACCGCCGCCTTTGACAAGTTTTGCGTCAGACCGTCCATAAATCCGTTGCATTTTCTCATCCGTTGTGCTATACTTTTTCCATCAAAGCGGTTTCCCCAAGGAAACCAAAATAAAAAGGGAGGATTTTTCTGATGAAGAAACTGTTTGCCCTGATGCTGGCGCTGATTCTGGCGCTGACCTGCGCTTCCGCCATGGCGGAAGTGACCCTGACCTACGCCGAAGTGAACCCCCTGGACGGCACCATCGTTGGTGAAATGGCCAAGGCTTTCAAGGCCAAGGCGGAAGAACTGTCTGGCGGCGAAATCAAGATCGACATCCAGGCCGGCGGCGTGCTGGGCAGCGAAGACCAGATCCTGGACAACCTGCTGGGCGGCGGCAACATCACCGATATCAGCCGCATTTCCGCTTTCGCTCTGACCCAGTATGGCTGCGACAAGGCCAGCCTGCTGTCCATCCCCTACACCTTCGTGAACGAAGAGCATTTCTGGAATTTCGCGGCCAGCGATCTGGCCCAGGATTTCCTGCTTGAGCCCCAGGAGATCGGCCTGCCCCTCCGCGGCCTGTGCTACGGCGAAGAAGGCTTCCGTCATTTCTTCTTCAAGGGCGAAGTGAAGAGCCTGGAAGACCTGAAGGGCCTGAAGATCCGCGTTTCCTCTGACCCCGTTATGACCGGCATGGTCAGCAACCTGGGCGCTTCCGCCACCACCGTGGCCTTCACCGAGCTGTACAGCGCCCTGAACACCGGCGTTGTGGACGGCGCCGAACAGCCCATTGCCAACTACCTCTCTAACGCTTTCCCCGAAGTGGCTCCCAACGTTCTGCTGGACGGCCACACCCTGGGCGCGCTGCAGATCATCATCACCGATAACGCCTGGAACAAGCTGAACGAGCAGCAGCAGGGCTGGATCATGGAAGCCGCCGCGTACGCCTCTCAGGTGTGCCGCGAAAAGGTGGCCGAGATCGAAAAAACCACCTTTGAAAAGCTGGAAGCCATGGGCGCGAAGGTCGTGGAAGTGGAAGACAAGGCTCCCTGGGTGGAAGCCTGCCAGCCCACCATCAAGGCCAACACCGAAAAGCTGGCCGACCTGTACAAGCAGCTGGTGGATATGCAGTAACGCATTGATCCGGTAACGCCAAAAGTCCTCTGGGGCGCAGGGGTTGTCCCCCCTGCGCCCCTTGTTTCAACTAACAAGAGAAAGGGGCTTCCCGTATGCCTGCATTTTTTCGGGCTGTGGAAAAAATCAAGCCCGTGTACGACTGGACGTACAAAATCCTGATGTTCATCTGCAAGCTGCTGCTCATCGGCGATATCGCCATCACCGCATGGGCCGTGGCGGGCCGGTACATCCCCTTCATCACCGACCCCCATTGGAGCGAGGAAATCGTGCTGACCCTGATGGTGTACATGGCGGTGCTGTCCGCCACCCTGGCCATCCGCAAGCGCGCCCACATCCGCATGACCGCCTTTGACAAGTACCTGCCCAGGAAAGTGCTCATGGCGTCCGACCTGCTGGCCGACATCGCCGTGCTGGCCCTGGGCGTGGTGCTGGTGATTTACGGTATCAGGTTCTGCAATTCTCCCCTGAGCATGCGGGGCAAATACGCCTCCATTCCCACCCTCAGCAAATTCTGGCAATACCTGCCCATTCCCGTGGCGGGCGTGAGCATGATCATATTTGAACTGGAGCAGGTGTTCCAGCACATCGAAGCCTTCTTTGTGAAGGACGAGAAAAAGGAGGTGGCCTGAGCATGGATGCCGAAACCTTGTCCACGATCATTTTGCTGGGCAGCTTCCTGGTGATGATCCTGCTCCGCTTCCCCATCGCCTACGCCGTAGGCATTTCCACCGTGCTTTGCATGGCCTCCATGGGCCAGAACCTGGTTTCCCTGCCCCAGCAGATGGTGAAGGGCGTGTGGAGCTTCTCCCTGATGGCCGTGCCCTTCTTCATCACCATGGGCGTACTCATGGGGTCAGGCGGCATATCCGATAAGCTGATCGCTCTGGCCAACTCCCTGGTTGGCTGGATGCGCGGCGGCCTGGCCCAGGTGAACATCGTGGCTTCTTACTTCTTCGGCGGCATTTCCGGCTCCGCCGCCGCCGACACCGCCTCCCTGGGTTCCATCCTGATCCCCATGATGGTGGACGAGGGCTACGATACGGACTTTTCCACCGCCGTTACCATTACCTCCTCCTGCGAGGGCCTGCTGGTGCCCCCCAGCCATAACATGGTCATTTACGCCACCACGGCGGGCGGCGTGTCCGTGGGCGCGCTGTTCATGGCGGGCTATCTGCCCGGCGCGCTGCTGGCCCTGTCCCTGATGGTGGGTTCCTACATCTTGGCCGTCAAGCGCAATTATCCCAAGGGTGAAAAGTTCTCCATCGTCAACTTCGGCAAGCAGCTCGGCAAATCCATCTGGGCCCTGCTGGCCGTGCTGATCGTGGTGGTCGGCGTGGTGGCCGGCGTGTTCACCGCCACCGAATCCGCCGCCATCGCCGTCATCTATTCCCTGCTGGTCAGCGTGTTCGTTTACAAGGGCCTCAACTGGAAGGGCGTGTGGAAGAGTCTGGAGAACTGCATCGAAACCCTGGCCATCGTGCTGATCCTGATCGCCATGAGCGCGGCCTTCGGCAACTGCCTGACCCTGCTGCACGTGCCCGCCAAGGCGGCCCAGTTCATCACCAGCATTTCGTCCAGCCCCGTGGTGGTGATTCTGCTGCTGAACCTGATCCTGCTGGTTCTGGGTATGATCATGGATATGGCCCCCATCATCCTGATCGCCACGCCCATCCTGCTGCCCGTGGCCCAGAGCGTGGGCCTGCATCCCATTCAGTTCGGCATCATGATGGTTTTGAACTGCGGCATCGGCCTGCTCACGCCCCCCGTCGGCGCGGTGCTGTTCATCGGCTCCGCCGTGGCCAAACGGCCCATGGAAAAGGTCGTCCGCGCCACCCTGCCCTTCTACCTGTGCATGATCATCGCCCTGCTGCTCATTTCCTTTGTGCCCGCCATCAGCCTGTGGCTGCCGCAGCTTACCGGGGCTTTATAATAGGAAGACGCTGGGGGCTCCGCGCCCCCAGACCCCGCGCCAAGGAGGTGACCTCCCTGGACCCTCTCCTGCGGAATTAACTTGACACGATAAACAGGCATTTTGCCGCTGTTACATTTTGAAGGAATATCCAGCTTTCCGCTGTTGTGCTTCTGGCCCGGCCGCTGAAAGCGGCCAACCCGGATGCAAAGCATCCGGGGAAAGCCTGGGAATAATCCCGTGGAAAAAGCGAGCTTTTTCCCTGGGATTTTCCCGGCTTTCTTGGGCCAGAAGCTTACTAACTTTCGTAACCCCAACGTAACAGGCGGCGTTTGTTTGGTAGAGCCACACAAGCAAATTCGCCGGGAGAGGGGTCCAGGGGGATCATCCCCCTGGTAGGGTGCGGGGCAAAGCCCCGCCGGTTACCCCACATAGAAAGGGAGAAGAACAATGAAACCATTCTTGGATCAGGATTTCCTGCTGAATACGGAAACCGCCCGCGTGCTGTACCACGAAGCGGCGGAAAAGTGCCCCATCATAGACTACCACTGCCATCTGAGCCCCAGGGAAATTTACGAGGATATCCGGTATGAGAACATCACCCAGGTTTGGTTAGGCGGCGACCATTACAAGTGGCGCTTGATGCGCAGCGCGGGCGTGCCGGAAAAGTACGTGACCGGCGACGCGTCCGATTACGATAAGTTCCTGAAATACGCCGAAGTGCTGGGCAAGGCCATCGGCAACCCCCTGCACCACTGGAGCCACCTGGAGCTGCGCCGTTTCTTCGGCTACGACGGCATCCTGAACAAGGAAACCGCCCCCGAAGTATGGAAGATCGCCAACGAAACCCTGCAAAAGGACGGCTACACCAGCCGGGGCCTCATCATGATGAGCAACGTGGACACCATCTGCACCACGGACGACCCCATCGACACGCTCGAATGGCACGAAAAGTTAGCGGCGGACAAGAGTTTCCCCGTTACCGTGCTGCCCGCCTGGCGGCCCGACAAGGCCATGAATCTGGAAAAGGACACCTACCTTGATTACCTTTCCAAGCTGGAAGCCGCCGCAGGCATGGAAATCAAGACCTTCGCGGCCCTCAAAAAGGCCGTCGCAAAGCGCCTGGACTACTTCGCCGCCCACGGCTGTTCCCTCAGTGACCACGGCCTGAACTACGTGATGTACGCCCCCGCCGACGACGCGGAGGTGGAACGCATCTTCGCCGAACGGCTGCAGGGCGTGCTGCCCACGGCCAAGGAGGAAGCGGTTTTCAAGTTTGCGTGCATGGCTTTCCTGGCGGGCGAGTACCACGACCGGGGCTGGGTGATGCAGCTGCATTACGGCTGCCGCCGGGACAACAATCCGCCCATGTTCCGTAAATTGGGCCCCGATACGGGCTTTGACTGCGTGGACAACACCGCCCCCTCCACCGAAACCGCCGCGTTCTTAGGCTACATGGAGGACGCGGGCAAGCTGCCCAAGACCATCCTGTATTCCCTGAACACCAACGATAACGCCGCCATCGACACCATCTTAGGCTGCTTCCAGAACGACGAGGCCGTGGGCAAGATCCAGCACGGCTCCGCCTGGTGGTTCAACGATCATTTCGAGGGCATGACCGAGCAGCTCAAATCCCTGGCCAGCCTCGGCTATTTAGCGGGCTTCGTGGGCATGCTCACCGACAGCCGCTCCTTCCTCAGCTATCCCCGCCACGAGTACTTCCGCCGCATCCTGTGCCGCGTGTTCGGCGAATGGGTGGAGGGCGGCTTCTATCCCGAGGATATGGAGACGCTCAAGGAAATCGTGCGGGACATCAGCTTTAACAACGCCGACCGGTATTTCGCGTTCCCGAAAAAGAAAATCTGATCTGAATTGCAGTCATGAAAGCGCCCCCTCCAAAACCGGAGGGGGACGTTTATCATAAGGGATTCAGCTTCATTGACGTGTGGGAGAAGAGAGGAAAAGGGAGATGACCAAACGGTTTTTCCTGCTGCTCGCGGCATTTTCGCTTTTGTTTGTGATTTGCCTGCCCGGACAGGCGGAGCAAACGCCCAAGGGCTTGAATATCCAATCCGTGCTGTCGGTATTCAGCGATGAATTGCAGGTGGTTCAGTACGCGGTGCATACGGAGGACGGTTTTCCCTCCATCCGCATCGCACAGGTAAGCGATCTTCATTCCTGCGCGTACGGGGAGGATCAACGCGAACTGCTGGAAGCCATCGACAGGGAAAACCCCGATCTTGTGGTGCTGACCGGCGACATCTTCGACGGCAGCCTGCCTATGGAACCCACAGTCGCTTTTCTTCGCGGCGTCCAGGGGAAATATCCCTGCTATTTCGTGACCGGGAACAACGAGTACGAAAAAGGCGGGGACGCTTTCGCCGAGAGAATGGCGGTTTTGACGGAGTACGGAATCATCCGCCTCAGCGGCGACGTGGCGGTGCTCCGGGTCAGGGACGCAAGCATCAATATCTGCGGCGTGGATGATCCTTGCGCCTGGGCGGACAGCGACGATCCCCAGGAAAGCCGGGAAACCCGGTATAAGGAACAGGTGGCACAGGCGGCGGCGCTGGCCCAAAACGGGAATTATACCATCCTGCTGGCCCATCGGCCGGAATACTTCGATTTTTACTGTGAATTGGGCTTTGATCTGGTGCTTTCCGGCCACGTCCACGGCGGGCAATGGCGTATTCCCGGCCTGCTCGACGGCCTGTACGCGCCAGGCCAGGGCTTTTTTCCAGCATACACGGGCGGGAAACACGAAAAAAACGGCGCCGTGATGATCGTCAGCCGGGGCCTGGCCCGGGAAACCACCAACGTTCCCCGCATCAATAACAGGCCGGAATTGGTAATCATTGATTTGGGGGAATAAGACAAGCCCTGGAAAAACAGAAAAAGAAATGACAAAGGGACGGTGTGCGTTTCCGCACAAAACCGTCCCTTTGGTGCTATTTGATTCTTTGAAAATCACGCGATTCTCTTGGTAGCCGCGTTAATGACCACCAGGGTGAGCACCATGAGGGCCAGGGCGATGGGCAGGGCGATCCAGGCGTTGGGAATGAACCCGGCCACGATATAGGCCACGAAGGACACGCCCGCGCAGGTGACGGCGTAAGGCAACTGGGTGTTCACGTGGTTCACGTGGTCGCACTGGGCACCGGCAGAGGACATGATGGTGGTATCGGAGATGGGGGAGCAATGGTCGCCGCACACAGCGCCCGCCATGCAGGCGGAGATGCACACGATGGCCAGGGGGTTGTCCATGGGGAACACGCTCTGCACGATGGGGATCAGCATGCCGAAGGTGCCCCAGCTGGTGCCGGTGGCGAAGCTGAGCAGGCAGGCGATGGCGAAGATGATGGCGGGCAGGAACTTCTGGAAGGAACCGGCGCTGCCCAGCACGATATCATGCACGTAAGTCTTGGCGCCCAGCTCAATGGTGATGTCCTTGAGCGTCCAGGCGAAGATCAGGATCAGGATGGCGGGCACCATGGCCTTGAAGCCGTTGGGCAGGCATTCCATGATGTCGTTCCACTTCATGGCCCCGGCGAACAGGTAATACAGGGCGGTGAACACGATGGCGAAGAAGGAGCCAAGCATCAGGCCGATGGACGCGTCGGAATTGGAGAAGGCGGTGATGAAGTTTTCGCCGCTGAAGAAGCCGCCGGTATAGAGCATGCCTAAGGTGCAGCACACGATCAGCACGATCACGGGCAGGATCAGGTACAGCAGGGAGCCTTTTCCGTCGTCCTTTTCCTCCGCCTCGGCGGTGGCGTAGGGATTCTTGCCGGAGAACAGGTCGCCCTTCACCGCGTTCACCTCAAAGCGCTTCATGGGGCCGTATTCCTTCTTCAAAAGCACCATGCCCACCATCATCACGATGGTCAGAAGCGCGTAGAAGTTGAACGGAATGGCGCTGATGAACAGCCTCAGGCCCACGCCGTCGTCCGCGAAGGCGGCCACCGCCGCCGCCCAGGAGCTGATGGGCGCGATGATGCACACCGGGGCCGCCGTGGCGTCGATCAGATAAGCCAGCTTGGCGCGGGAGATCTTGTGCTTGTCGGTCACGGGGCGCATGACGCTGCCCACGGTGAGACAGTTGAAATAGTCATCAATGAAAATCAGCACGCCTAACAGGATGGTGGCAAGCTGCGCGCCCACCCGGGTTTTGATGTGGGTCTGGGCCCAGCGGCCAAAGGCGGCGCTGCCGCCCGCCTTGTTCATCAGGGACACCATCATGCCCAGCAGCACCAGGAAAACCAGGATGCCCAGATTGTAAGTGTCGGTGACGGAGGCGACGAAGCCGCCGCTGAACAGCCGGTTCATGGTATTTTCCAAATGGAAATTATTCAGCAGCAGCGCCCCGGCAGCGATGCCCACGAACAGGGAGGAATACACCTCCTTGGTGATCAGCGCCAGCACGATGGCGATGATGGGCGGAATCAGCGCCCAAAAGCTGTTCAGAAACGGGCTGACCGCTTCCGCCGCCTCCGCCGCTTCCTCAGCGCCTTCCGCAAAGCAGGGGACGCAAAGCAGCGCCGCCACGGTGAGCAGGCAGACAAAGATCAATAATTTTCCGTTTTTTTGCATGTTTTTCCCTCCGAATCGTGCAAAGATGATGTAAAAACCTTCGTCATTTTACACCAGAACAGGAGGGGAATCAAGCGGGAAAAGGGAAAAGACAGGGAAAGAACAAAGGGAAAGAACAAAGGGAAAGAACGCTTTTGTAAAAATCGCGCCCTCGATTGACAGGGGCGGAGCCGGAATGATACAATAAACACGGCGAGGGGCGGATTCCCCGAAGCGGAAAAGCAAAGGCCCTTTGACGAAAACGGCAATAAACGGAGGTTTGTATGAAAAAAATCCTGATCGCGCTGATTCTGCTGGCGCTGTGTCTCGGTCACGCTTCGGCGGAAAACTCCAAGCTTTTAGGGAAGCCTTTCCCCGATTTTCAGGCGACGGACACGCAGGGAAACGCCTTTTCCCTGTCCGAAGCGCTGAAGGATCACGAAGCGGCGCTCATCAACATCTGGGCCACCTGGTGCCCGCCCTGTAAAATGGAATTTCCGTTCCTGAACGAAGCCTATGAAAAGTACGGCGACAAGGTGGCTTTCATTGCCCTGTCCTGTGAAAAATCGGACACGCCGGAGGTCATTGAGGCGTTCCGTCAGGCCCACGGCCTCACCCTTCCCATGGGCCAGGATAAGGCCGGGCTGTACCAGTATATCCGGCCCGACGGCATTCCCGTCACGCTGATCGTGGACCGCTTCGGCAACGTGGGTTTCCTGCATATCGGCAGCTTTATGAGCGCCGGGGAGGTGTGCCGCGTCATCGAACCCTTCTTAGGGGACGCCTATACGGAAACAGCCGTGCTGACCCAAATCCCCAAGGAAAGCGCCACCGCTGCCTTCCCCGTATCCGCCGTCCGGGCGATCCACGTGGAGAACGAGAACGCCAAGAGCGTTCTGTTCCGGGCGGAGGGCGTACCCAATCCCATCCAGGCCTATGTGATCGAAGGGGACGTGGCGCACCTGCGTCTTGAAGCCGCCGCCACCGACATCCCCGCGGACATGTACTATTATAATCTGAGCCAGGTCTTCGAGCTGCCCAGTCTGCTGGACGCGCGGCGGAACGCTTATGTATTCGATCAGCCCCTGCCCCAGGCGGACGCGGAAACGCACGTGGTGTACGCCTGCCTGATGGATCTGGAACGGGACACGGAGGACGACGTGGCGGAGGTCTATCTGATTTCCGGCGAACAGTATATCGAGGAAGTGGCCCAGGGCATGCGCTCCCTGGGGTATGAAATCACCTGGGAATTCGGGGCCGCTCCCCGCGTCCAAACCGCGCCGAAGGCTTACGTCCTGCACGTGGTGGATCAGAACGGCGCTCCCGTTGCGGAGGCGGCGGTCACTTTCTGCACCGATACGGCCTGCGTCTTCCTGGAATCCGACGAAAACGGCGACGTGACCTTCACCGACGCGCCGGACGTGTATCACATCCAGCTGGTCGAAGTGCCGGAGGGCTACAGCTATGACGAGGATTTTGAGCTGTATACCGACCGCGCCTACGGCGAATGGATCCTGCGGGTCAAAAAGAACTGATTGCTGAAAGGGGAAAACCGTGACACGGAAAAAGGCGTTTCTGG
Organism: Clostridia bacterium; assembly: GCA_017443295.1. Classification (GTDB taxonomy): domain Bacteria; phylum Bacillota; class Clostridia; order Christensenellales; family Aristaeellaceae; genus RUG563. The sequence goes on along the minus strand of JAFSNT010000084.1, from coordinate 7,775 downwards.
CCGTTCAATCCCTGCTCTGCGCGCTGGTGGCCGGGCTTCTGGCCGCCGGAGCGCTTTCTCTGTATGCGGACGGGGCGGCGAAGCAGGCGGCGGGCGATTTGTTTTACGCGATGTTTACCCGGGAACGCGCCGCCGCCTGGCTGCTGCCCATCCTGCCGCTGTTCCTCTGTTCCTTAGGCCTGACCGTGGCCGGGCTGATCCTCGGCATTCGGGACGAAAACGCGGACAGGCCTGTGCGGGATGAATTTCTGCTGCGGGCGCTGAGCCGCGTTCGGGAAAACGCGGTGCGCCGGCAGGCCGACCGGAAAACCCTGATCCTGCGGACGGCGGCGCTGCTGATCGCGCTGATCCTGATCGCCGCGGGCATCCTGAACGGGGGCCTGGAGGACGTACTCGCCAAGGGCATTGCCATTTGTACGGAGTGTGTCGGCCTTGGATAAAACGGTGAAGAAAGAAAAAAACAGAAAACCGGCGGCCCGCAGGCTGGTGCAGCTGTACGCCGCGCTGCTGTACAACGCCCACCTGAAAGGCTTCATTGACGGCCATATCTATTCGGGAAACGTGAAAGCCCTGTGCGTGCCCGGCTTCAACTGCTATTCCTGCCCCGCCGCCGTGGGAAGCTGCCCTTTGGGCGCTTTGCAGAACGCCCTGAACGCGGCCGGGCACACCGCCCCCTGGTATGTGCTGGGCATGCTGACCCTGTTCGGCGTGATCTTGGGCCGCACCGTCTGCGGCTGGCTCTGCCCCGTGGGGCTGATCCAGGAGCTGCTGCACAAAATCCCCACCCCGAAGATCCGCAAAAGCCGCCTGACCCGGATGCTGTCTTACCTGAAATACGGCGTGCTGGCGGTGTTCGTCATCCTCCTGCCGGTGTGGTACGGAGTGAAAAAAGGCGTCATTCTGCCCGCCTTCTGCAAATATATCTGCCCGGCGGGCACCCTGGAGGGCGCGGTGGGGCTGCTGCAAAATCCCGCCAACAGCACCTCCTTCTACCAGCTTGGCGCGCTTTTCACCCAGAAATGGGTCATCATGGTGGCCGTCGGCCTGGCCTGCGTGTTCTGCTATCGTTCCTTCTGCCGCTTTCTCTGCCCTTTGGGGGCGATTTACGGCTTCTTTAACCGCTTCGCTTTAACGGGCGTGAAGGTGGACCCAGACCGCTGCAACGGCTGCGGCCAATGCGTGACGCATTGCCCCATGGACGTGAAGCACGTGGGCGGCCATGAATGCATTTCCTGCGCCCAGTGCGTGGATGCTTGCGCCCAGGGCGCGATTTCCTTCCAGTGCGGAAAAATCACCCTGAAAGGGCCGGAAACGGGCCGACGCGCCGATCCGGAGCCTGTGATCCGAAAGCGGCGGAAGCTGGGGCGCATCGCCTGGGCCGCCGCCCTGGCGGTGCTGGCCTTCGCCCTGGTCTGGTTCAACCTGCCGGAACCGGTGGGCAATCAGCCAAACGCCGTTTCGGCCGTCGGCACGGAAGCGGGCTGCCTGCTGCCGGATTTCTCCACGGAGCTGCTCAGCGGCGAAGCCTTCCGCCTGTCCGATCACCGGGGGCAGGTGGTCATCATCAATTTCTGGGGCACCACCTGCGCCCCCTGCATCGAAGAGCTGCCCTATTATGAACAGCTGAAGCAGGCCCATCCCGACGTGGAAATTCTGGCCATTCACCATCGGGCCGGAGCGAAAAAGGCAAAGGACTTCCTGGCGGACAAGGGCTGGGATCACATTGATTTTGCCCTGGACAGCAAGGAAAAGGGCCTGTTCACCCTGCTGAACGCGGCGGACGCCATGCCTCAGACCATCGTGGTGAATCCTCAGGGCGTCGTGACCTATAACGCCCAAACCCCCCTGACCTGTGAAAAACTGGAAACGCTGTACAGGGAAGCCCTGTAAAATGGCGGGGCCATTCGCAGTTATGCTGTCGGCCTCGTTTTTTTATTTGGGAATATATGGTTGAAAAAGCCTTGCTTTCATGTTATAATCCAACAGACGGTTAAAGATTTCACCATGAAACCACGTATCTCAGCCCAGGATATCCAGGATATTCAGATAGAAATGTATCCACAACGGTATTCACACAAAGAAAAAACTGCGGCTTTGGTTTTCAATTCTGTTGAACCGCAGCCGCATGGTGCGAGGATGATAGCATGGATAAAGATTTGACCAGCATGACACAACTCATGTATGACTATGCGACCGCCAGTCATTTGACATTGAAAGAAGCAAAAGTGAAGCTGCACGCGGACGCTTATTTGCGGACGGCTGCCGAAACGTTGGCCCGGTATTGCGGCGTCAGCATCAGCAATCCGGATGTGCTTAGAAAAAAAGTGACCGGCCTTTTGTGCGAAAGCGATCCTTCCGCAAAAAAGGATTCCGTTGACCGCAAGGTGCGGAACTGGATAAACGACGGCATTCAGTACATCAGCAAGGACAGCGCGCTGCAGCTGGCTTTTGCTCTGCATCTGCCAATCAATGACGCGGACGAAATGCTGCAGCGCCTGTGCGGGGAACGGTTTCATTGGCGCGATCCCGAGGATATCATTTGGCTCTTCGCCCTGGATCACGGAATGAGCTACAGCGACGCCAGGGCCTTATCCGACCGCTTGCTCCCCGTGTATGAGCAGCGCGCGGAGGAGGCGGCACCCCCGTCTAAAGAGGATGCGAAAGTTCCGGAAAAGATGACCAGCAATATTATGCCGCGCGTCATGCAGATTCAGGAAGAAAAGGAATTGGAAGCTTTTTTGAAGGAAAACGCTCCGAATCTTGGAAAGCTGCACAATACTGCTTTCGGTTTGTTTCAAGATTATATGAATCTTCTGAAATCCTCGCATATGGAGGATATGCTGCCGGATGAGCGAAAAATGCCCGCAAGCGAAATCGCGGTCACCTATTTGTTCAACAATCTCATCCCGCGGGCCAAAAAATCTAAAAAAGGGCCATCCATGTGCCAGCTCGTGAAAGATGTGATCCAAAAGGATATCCAGCAGAATTGGCCCGACGAGTTTGCCCTTTCGCGGATGGAGAACCGGGAAATCGACGTGAGCCGAAAAGCGCTGATCCTTTTGTTCCTTGCGACCGACGGCGGAGATTCGGCATATGGGAACGACGGCGGATACTTCCAATACGAGGACGAATCGGACGCGTATCCTTCCACGCCGGAAGCCGTGTTCGCGGACGTCAACCGCCGATTGAACGACATGCTGATCGGCAGCGGCTTTCCTCCGCTTGATTCCCGCGTCCCATTTGACTGGATGATGCTTTACTGCATGGTCGCGGACGATTCCATTTTCATTGATGAAAACATTTCCCGCTTTCTTTCCAGCGTTTTCAGCGCTCCTCCCGTACAGAAAGACGAGTGAGCGAACCATTCACGGTTAGAGGAACGCATCTGCAAGACCGGAACAGCGGTCATGCTATGCTTTCATCGGAATGAATGGAAAGCGAGGTGAAAATCTGTCGCAAGAGACAGAGGCGGTGATGATTGATAATAGGAAAGCGCTGCTAAAAGGCACAATTTTGAATTTTCCGGGCGTCTCCTGCGAAGTGGGAGAGGAAATCGGACGCGGCTCCAATTCGCTGGTGTATCAGGGAAGCTATCGGGACGCCCACGATCAGGATCAGGTGCATCACGTTCTGATAAAAGAATTGTTTCCGCTGCACATGCAGGGGAAAATTTTCCGGCGGGAAGACAATTCGATTTGTGTTGAACCGGCGGGGCAGGACACATTTGAGATGCACCGGGAGAGCTTTGAAACCGGCAACAGGGTCCACTTAAAGCTGCTGGAAGCATGTCCCGACCAAATTGGCGCGAATCTGAATACCTTTTCTTTGAATGGAACGCTTTATTCCGTGCTTGGGGTGAGCGGCGGGCAAAGTCTGGCCCAAATGCAAGCCGCGCCGGCTCGTTCTCTTCGTTCCATCGCCAAAAGAGCGCTGAGCATTCTGGACGCTCTGGAAACTTTTCATGTAAACGGCCTGGCCCATCTGGATATCGCCCCGGACAATATCCTGCTTCTCGGAAGCGGCGAGCGGGAAAGGGCGCTGCTCATTGATTATAACAGCACCATGCCGATCAGCGCCGCCCGGCGGAAGGACGCCGTCATTTTCAGTATCAAGCAGGGCTACACGGCCCCGGAAATCCGCGCCGGGCAAGCGGACGAGATCAGCATTGCGTCGGATATGTATTCGGTTACCGCGGTGCTTTACTGGATGATCACAGGAAGCGCCTTATCCCTGTTTCAGATGGTTCGCCCCGCGCCTCCGGACGTTTCCGGCGCCCCCTGCATGCGGGATGAGCCCGAAACGGTAAAAGTATGGGTTCAGGAAATCCTTCGGCGGGGCCTGCAAAGCCTGCCCTCCCGCAGATATCAGACCACGTTTGACATGCGCCGCGATTTGGAGGAATTGATCGACCGCATCGACGGCGTCGGGATCACCCATTGGGCGCTTTGGGAAGCCGGACGGAAGCGGGTGGCAAGGATGGTGCGGGACAATCCTTCCCTGTCCTTTATCCGCGATTCGGCCAATCTGTATCCCTCCATGATATCGGACGGAACGGAGCTGCTTCCGGCGGAAGACTGCATCCGAAAGCTGCCGGGGAGCTGCATGCTGGTCGCCGGAGGCGGCATGGGAAAAACCACGTCCCTGCTGCGCCTTGTTTTTTCCGGCAATAAAACCTACCGGCCCAAAAGCCCCGCCGTGATGTATTTATCTTTGTACGGATGGCAGCCGGGGGACGGCTCGTTCATTATCAACAGTATTCTGGATGAACTGCACTATCACGCGGAAACGCACACGTATGACGACGCGCGCAAGGTTTTATATGAATTGCTTGATAAACCCGTCATGCTGCGGGACGGCGAAGCGCCCGTGCTGCTGCTGCTGCTCGACGGGCTGAACGAGATCACGGGCGACCCCAAGCCGCTTCTTGACGAGATCAGGCGGCTGTCCGCCATGCGGGGCGTCCGGCTGGCGGTGGCGAGCCGCGTGGGGGAAGAATCGCTCCCCTTTCCGCAGCTTCATCTGGCGGAGCTGTCCGACGATATCGTGCAGGAGGTTGTTTCCAGAGAAGGCCTGCTGCTGCCGGAGGCCGACGGCATGAAAACGCTGCTCCGCACCCCCCTGATGCTGTCTATGTATGTAAAAGCCGGACAATTGGGCGGAAAGCAGGTCAGGGTCAATACGGCGGACGAGCTGATGAAAACCTATCTGCTGGCGCTGAAAGAAAAAGCAGTACAGGATTTATCCGAGCAGACAAACAGGCGGTGGCAGGTGGAGGCTGCGCTGGAATTCGCGCTTCCGGCAATCGCCGCGGAAATACACAGGGAACGGCGCGGCTTGAAAGACGCGGAGCTGCTGCCCGTCATTGCAAAATGCTTTCGGATCCTGAGCGGCCCCCTGTCCAGACGCTTTTTCCCGCAGTGGATCGGGCGCACCGCGGCGATTCGCGGCGGCGCCCGAAACGCCGAGGAATGGTACGGGCAGATCGTCCATGATATTTTATGGAAGCAGCTGGGCCTTGTCTCGCGGGATGAACAGGGAAAATATGTGGTGTTCCACCAGGTTGTCGAAGAATACCTGCTCACCCTGTCCAAGGCGAATGACCGGAGGATTCAACGGTACCATTGGCTCCAGGGCACGATCGCCGGGATTTGCTGCTGCATCGCCATTGCGCTTTCGATCTATGCATATAACAAGCTCGTGCCTCCTGAAATCGTGCTTCAGCCCTATAACGAAACGTTAGCCGATAATGTTATGCAGCGCGCATTGGACGCTTACGTCGCTGCCGGAAAACAATATGAAAGCCTTTCCAGCCTGACAGCCGCCGCCATGGAATCTCCCGAGGCTTTTGAAGATCAGCTGGTATATTATAAAAATGGTGGCTTGATAGAGGCGCTGGATCTGGAAAGCTCTTTGGTTTTTTTGAATAAGATGTTGGAATCGGGGGAAGTAATGCCATGGTCTGATTTGCCAATAGACGAGGTGGTGTGCGAACAGCTTCTGAGGCTTCCGCACGACAGGGAGGAAGAATATCAGAAATATGTTTCTGTTTTAGAGTATGTCATGACGGATAATCGTGCGTATCAGAAATACGGGCAAATCTATCCCGACCTTTTTTCCCAGTTGCTTGAAATCGACGCGAAAATCGCTGCAGAAATGTACCTGATCGTCTGTGAACCCCATCTGACAGGAAAATACGCGGATCACTCGGTTAATGCCGAATCCTTCCGCAAATCGTATGCAACCGTATCGAAGCAGAATGACCTTAAGGAGCAGGAAAAAGGCGACCTATCGAGATTGGAGACGTTAAAAGAGAAGAGGGACGACCTGCGTGCCGCGATAGGAAAATGCGGCGCTTTATCTGGTTACGGAAAATGAGAAAGCATAATGATTTCATTCATTTAGCAAATAAATAGAAAGAAGGAAAAGAGCATGAAAAAAAGATTCCTCGCGGCTGTCCTCCTGATTACGCTGCTCCTGACCAGTCTTCCCCTAAGCGCCGTCACGGCCGATTCCGCTTCCGAAGAGGAGGATCCGGCTGTCATTCATGTGCTGAATGACCTGATCAACTATATCTACCAGTGCGAATGTATATACGAAGACCTTGAATGGGCGGCGGATTCCTTTTCCCGTTATGACGGGGAAAGGACGTGGGAAAATCTGCAGTTCGCCCGAGCGAGCTTTGCCATTGCCCGTCTGGATATCTCAAAGCGAGACCTTGCCGAATTGGAAATGCAATTGGAAGATGAAATAGAGTTGATGGAGCGGGGCGTCGATGTAAGCTTTATGGAAAGAGTGAAAGCAGATTTTGAAGCGGAAAAAACGGCCGCCCTGAATACCTGCGCCAATCTGTGCGTCGGGATCATGGAAGACGTGTTCGTCGCGTCCGACTGGGAAATCAGCATGGAACATGTGGGCAATATTCACGAAACGGCAATCTGCTACGAGCAGTATCTCGCCAATACGGCGGATTGGGTGCTTGCCAGCATCAACGACGCCGCCGTGACCGAAAGGTTCAACAGCGTGATGGCGAATTACTGCCCGGCGGTTCACGCGCTCCAGTCCAAAACGCCCAAAACCAAGGACGAGATCGAAAAAGAGACCGACGAGCTGCTTGACAAGCTTAAAGGCCTGATTGTTGAAGGATCGAATGTCGTCGGCGCCCGTCAGCACCGCCTGAACGTTCTTACCGATCTTTATGAGAAAAACCAGTTCGACACAATTGCCCAGGACATCGTTCAAATATCAGGCCTGCCCCTGATCCTCTTCTGCCCCGATTGGTTCGATGAGGGAGAATCCTACTTTTACTATTGGAGAGAAAACGGCGAAGTGGCGAAAACGCCGGTTCCCGGCACGGTATTGGCCAGGATACCGGACGGCTGCAAGATCACGTCCTCCGGCGTAACGAAAGACGAAGTAAAGCAGTATCAGGCAGAGCTGGAAGCAGCCGGTCTTCCGTGTCTGGATTGCACGGAAACAGAAGAAGAGCTGACGCTCCTGTATGAATATGAAGGCAGCGTTTTCGCCGTATTCTGGGAAGAAGGAATGGTGAATATCCTGATGTCGGAAAACCCGGTATGCCTGCTGCCGAGATGGCTCTATTCTATCCTGCTATCGTTATGACCGCTTAACAATACGGATCGAGTAGGAGGGGGTGGCTAACCCCCGTCCTCTCACCGCACCGTGCGTACCGTTCGGTACACGGCGCGTCCAATACAAGCAGACTGAATGCGCTCATACGCTTCGGATAAGTCAAAGTATCCGGCGCGTATGAGCCT
>JAFSNT010000083.1 GCA_017443295.1 Clostridia bacterium | reverse complement strand
GAAGGATTCGTTGGTGTAGTTGCCGTCCGCGCCGAAGGGCATTTCGCGCATGAGGTAATAGCGCAGGCTGTCCACGCCGTAGCGGGCCACGATGGGCTGGGGATAGACCACGTTGCCCTTGGATTTGCTCATGCGGTCGGCCCCGAACAGCAGCCAGCCGTGGCCGAACACCTGCTTGGGCAGGGGCAGGCCCAGGGCGTGGAGCATGATGGGCCAGTAGATGGTATGGAAGCGCACGATCTCCTTGCCCACCAGATGCACGTCGGCGGGCCAGTATTTCTGGAATAATTCGTCGTGGTCGGTGCCGTAGCCTAAGGCGGTGATATAGTTGGAAAGGGCGTCGATCCACACGTACACGGTGTGCTTTTCGTCAAAGTCCACCGGGATACCCCACTTCACGCTGGTGCGGCTAACGCACAGATCCTGGAGGCCGGGCTTTAAGAAGTTGTTGAGCATCTCATTGGCGCGCTTGGCGGGCTGAATGAAATCGGGATGGGTTTCGATGTAGTCGATCATCCAGTCCTGATATTTGCTCATGCGGAAGAAATAGCTTTCCTCCTTCATGGGCTGGCAGGGGCGGCCGCAGTCCGGGCACACCTTTTCTCCGTCCTTTTCCACCAGCTGGGTGGAGGTCCAGAAGGATTCGCAGGGGGTACAGTACATGCCTTCGTACTCGGCCTTGTAGATGTCGCCCTGCTCGTAGAACTTGCGGAAGATTTTCTGCACGATCTTGGTGTGCCGCTCCTCGCTGGTGCGGATGAAATCGTCGTATTCGATGTTCATCAGCTTCCACAGCTGCTTGGTTTCGTCCACGATCTTGTCCACGTACTGGATGGGGGTCACGCCCGCCTCGGCGGCCTTCTTTTCGATCTTCTGGCCGTGTTCGTCGGTGCCGGTGAGGAAGTAGGTATCATACCCCTGCATCTTCTTGAACCGGGTCATGGTGTCCGCCGCCACGGTGGTGTAGGTGTGGCCGATGGTCATATTGCCCGAGGGGTAGTAAATGGGCGTGGTGATGTAGTAGGTCTTTTTCTGTTCCATGGAAATCCTCTCCCTTTCTGCTTGATGCGGCAGATGTAAAAACCCCCGCATCGATTTAGTCGATGCAGGGGCGTAATTGTACGCTGTACCACCCTGATTCACGAACCCTGAATTAAAAGTGAAAAGTGTAAAGTGAAAAGTGAAGATGGAATTTGTTTTGCGCGGCGGCGCGTACATGATAATTTCCACTTTCCACTTTTCAATTTCCACTTTCTCTCCCGAAGGGAGAGCGGGTTCGCCTTCATTCAGCGGATATCGGCGCTGCCCGGCGGGGGCTGAACGTGCTTGCCTCCGCATGCTCCGGGGCCATGTTCCCCCGCCGTCCGCCGCCGCGCTTCCACCTGTTCGCGGCTCTCTTTGGGCGACCTTGCCGGGTACTCTCCCTTTCCTCGCATGTGCCTTATATCTTACAGATTTTCGCCGCAATTGTCAAGCAATTCTTGCGTTTCTTGCCAAAATCCCTTATAATGGCTTTTGCCCATTTTTTTCTGGAAGCGGAGGACTTGCATGCGCGCCACGGACATGACCCAGGGAAAACCGGCCCGGCTGATCATGGCGTTCGCCCTGCCCATGATGGCGGGCAACGTGTGCCAGCAATTGTATACCATCGTGGACGGGGCGTTCGTGGGCCGATTCGCGGGTATCGACGCGCTGGCGGCGGTGGGCGCGGCGGACTGGCTGTGCTGGATGTTTTTGGGCGTGATCACGGGATTCGCCCAGGGCTTTTCCGTGCTGATTTCCCAGCGCTTCGGCGCGCAGGATACGCAGGGCGTACGCCGGGCGGCGGCCCAGTCCGTGCTGCTGACGGCGCTGATTGCCGCGGGCGTGATCGCGCTGAGCCAAACGCTCATGACGGCCATTCTGCGGGGGGCGCTGCATACCCCGAAGGATATTTTGCCCCAGGCGGTGCTGTACCTGCGGATCATCATGTGCGGCGTGCCCATTTACGCGGCGTATAACGTGATGGCCGCCATGCTGCGGGCGGTGGGCGATTCCAAAACGCCGCTGCTTTCCATGCTGATCGCGTCCTTTGTGAATATCGCCCTGGACGGGCTGTTTGTGATCGCGTTCCGGTGGGGCGTGGCGGGGGCCGCGGCGGCCACCCTGATCGCCCAGGCCAGCGCCGCCCTGTATTGCCTTTCGCTGGTGCGCCGCATGCCCGCCCTGCGGTTCGGGCGCGAAGATATGCATTGGGACAGGGCCTTGGCCCGCCGCCTGATTTTCTTGGGTTCGCCCACGGCGGCCCAGAATGTGATCATCGGCCTGGGCGGCATGGCGGTGCAGCGGGTGATCAACGGCTACGGCAGCGTGTTCATCGCGGGCTTTACCGCCACCAATAAGCTGTACGGCATCATGGAAATGGCCGCCGTGTCCTACGGCGGGGCCATGGCCGCCTACGCGGGGCAGAATTACGGGGCCGGACAGAAGGAGCGGCTGACAAAGGGCGTGCGGGCCGGGGTGATGATGGCCCTGGTCACGTCCTGCGCCATCGCTTTGGCGCTGTTCCTGGCGGGACGGCCGGTGCTTTCCCTGTTCGTGGATCCGGAGGCCGCCCAGCGGGAAGAGGTGCTTTCCGTGGCCCTGCGGTATCTGCATATCATGCTGGCCGGGCTGTTCATCCTGTATCTGCTGTATGTGTACCGAAGCGCCCTCCAGGGCATGGGGGACACGGTGACGCCCATGCTGTCCGGCGGCGCGGAAATGGTCATGCGCATCAGCGCCGCGCTGCTGCTGCCCGCGCTGTTGGGCCAGGACGGCATTTTCTTCGCCGAACCCGCCGCCTGGCTGGGAGCGGAAGTGCTGCTCATGCTGACTTATTACCATAAAATCCGCCACTTGGCGTTTCAGGAGGCATAAAAAATGGATTTTGTCGCGATTCTTGCTAAAGAATTTAACTTGAGGCCGGAGCACGTGCAGGCCGTGATCGAAATGCTGGACGCGGGGAACACCATCCCCTTCATCGCCCGCTACCGCAAGGAAAAAACCGGCTCCATGGACGATCAGACCCTCCGCGATTTGGCGGAGCGGCTGGAATACCTGCGCAATTTGGAAAAGCGGCGGGAGGAAATCACCAAGGCCCTGGAAGAACAGGGCGTGCTGACGGACGAACTGACCTTGGCTTTGCAGAAGGCCCAGACCCTGGCCGAATTGGAGGACATTTACCGCCCCTTCCGGCCCAAGCGCCGCACCCGCGCCACCATCGCCAAGGAACGGGGCCTGGAACCCCTGGCCCTGTGGCTGCTGCTGCAATTGCCCAAGGGCGACGTGCAGGCCGAAGCACAGAAGTATATCAATCCCGAAAAGGAAGTGCCGGACATCGAAAGCGCCCTGGCGGGCGCGCGGGATATTTTGGCCGAGCAGGTCAGCGACGACGCGGCCCTGCGCAAGGAGATCCGGGAAATGCTGCTGCGGGAGGGCGTGATCGAAACCAAGGCCGCCAAGGAAGAAGACAGCGTATACAGCATGTACTACGATTACAAGGAGCCGGTGCCCAAAATGGCGGCTCACCGCATCTTAGCCATCAACCGGGGCGAGCGGGAGGAATTTTTGAAGGTGTCACTCATCGCCCCGGAGGGCAAGGCGGAGCTGTCGGTTCGGAACGCCTTCGTCCGGGGCCACGCCCCCGCCTCCGAGCAGGTGGCTTTGGCCTGCGACGACGCGTGGGAGAGGCTCTTGTTCCCCTCCCTGGAGCGGGAAATCCGCAATGAATTGACCGACCGGGCCAACGTGCAGGCCATCCACGTATTCTCTCAAAACCTGCATCAATTGCTCATGCAGCCCCCCATCAAGGGCAAAGTGACCTTGGGCGTGGACCCCGGCTTCCGCACGGGCTGCAAGCTGGCCGTCATCGACGAAAACGGCAAGGTGCTGGACACAGGCGTGGGTCATTTCACCCTGCCGGGGGCGGAGGCCGGGAAAGCCGCCGCCGCCAAGCTGATAAAAGGATTCGTTAAAAAGTACGGCATCACCGCCATCGCCATCGGCAACGGCACCGCCAGCCGAGAAAGCGAGCAGTTCATCGTGTCCCTGCTGCCGGAGCTGCCCGGCGTGGCTTACATGATCGTCAGCGAGGCCGGGGCCTCCGTCTATTCCGCCAGCAAATTGGCGGCGGCGGAATTCCCCGATTTCGACGTGACCCAGCGCAGCGCCGTTTCCATCGCCCGCCGCATGCAGGATCCCCTGGCCGAGCTGGTGAAGATCGACCCGAAAGCCATCGGCGTGGGCCAGTACCAGCACGATTTGAAGCAGAACGAGCTGACCGCCGCCCTGGACGGGGTGGTGGAGCAGTGCGTCAACGCCGTGGGTGTGGAGGTTTCCACCGCCTCCGCCGAGCTGCTCTCCCATGTGGCGGGCATCGGCCCGGCCCTGGCGAAAAACATCGTGGCCTATCGGGAAGAAAACGGCATTCCCTCCCGCGCCGCCCTGAAAAAAGTCCCCAAGCTGGGTCCCAAGGCCTTTGAGCAGTGCGCGGGCTTCCTGCGGGTGATGGACAGCAAAAACCCCTTAGACGCCACCGCCGTCCACCCGGAAAGCTACGACGCTGCCAAGCAGGTTTTATCCACTCTGGGTTACGAGGCCAAGGACGTGAAAAACGGCGGCCTGCCGGGCATTGCTCTGAAAGCGAAAGAGTATGGCGTGGAAAAGCTGGCGAAGGAATTGGGCGTCGGCCTGCCCACCCTCAACGATATTCTTTCCGAATTGCAGAAGCCCGGCCGCGACCCCCGCGACGAGCTGCCCAAGCCCGTTCTGCGCACCGACGTGCTGGACATGAAGGATTTGCAGCCCGGCATGGAACTCACCGGCACCGTGCGCAACGTCATTGACTTCGGCGCCTTCGTGGACATCGGCGTGCATCAGGACGGCCTGGTTCACATCTCCCGCATGGCCGACCGCTTCATCAAGCACCCCTCCGAGGTTGTCAAGGTGGGCGATATCGTCAAGGTCTGGGTGGTCAGCGTGGACGAAAAGAAAAAGCGCATCGCCCTGACCATGGTCAAAGGCAGGACGTGAATGTGATTGGGGGAAAACCTCTCTTTGCAGCCAAAGAGAGGTTTTCCCCCAAACCCCCTTTCCGAGAAAGCTATAAGGGGGTAGATAATATATGTGCATTATTTGTTATATGACGATATATTATAAGACTGGGATATGAAGGAGGAAGCGACATTGAAGCGCATCGTATTGACCGGCGGGGGCACGGCGGGCCATGTGACGCCTCACATGGCGATTTTGCCCCATCTGCTGAAAGAGGGCTATGACGTACACTATATCGGCACGGAAAACGGCATTGAACACAAAATGATGGACCTGCCCGGCGTCACTTATCACGCGGTAAAAAGCGGCAAGCTGCGCCGGTACTTCGACTGGCAGAACTTCATCGACCCCTTCCGCGTGATCCATGGGGCTTTTCAATCCGCCCGCCTCATGGGCAAGCTCAAGCCCGACGTGTGCTTTTCCAAGGGCGGCTTCGTGTCCGTGCCCGTGGTGGTGGGCGCGTGGCTCCATAAGGTGCCCGTGGTCTGCCACGAAAGCGACCTGACCCCCGGCTTGGCGAACAAGATTTGTTCCAAATTCGCCCGGCGGGTGGCGACCACCTTCCCGGAGTGCGCCAAGGCCTTGGGTGAAAAGGGCGTATGCACCGGCACGCCCATGCGCCCCGCCCTGTTTTCCGGCACCCGGGAAAAGGGCCTAAAGCTCACCGGGTTTTCGGGCAATAAGCCCATCCTTATGATGATGGGCGGCTCCATCGGGGCGCAGAAGGTGAACGAAGCCCTGCGGGCGGCCCTGCCGCGCTTACTGGAAACCATGGACGTGCTGCATCTGACCGGCAAGGGCAATCTGGATGAAAGCCTGAACACCCTGCCGGGCTATAAGCAGTTTGAGTTCCTCTCCGACGACCTGCCCGACGCCCTGGCCTGTGCCGATTTAGTGCTGTCCCGCGCTGGCAGCAACGCCATCTGCGAGTTCCAGGCCCTGAAAAAGCCCATGCTGCTGGTGCCCTATCCCAAGGGAGCCAGCCGGGGCGACCAGATTTTGAACGCCGAGTCCTTCCGTCAGCGGGGCCTGTGCCACGTGCTGGCTCAGGAAAACATGAACGCCGATTCCCTGTACGAAGCGATTTTGGAATTGCAGAAGGACAAGGACAATTTGATCCGCAATCTCACCCAGGCCCCGCCTGCCGACGGCACCCTGCCGGTGCTTCAATTGATCCACGAGGCGGAGAAAAAAGCGTGAGCGCCGCTTTCCGGCCCGCATATTCGATACGATTCAAAAAAGTCGAAGAAAAGGCAAAAACGCAAAAAAATCCCCTTTCCCCAATCTTTTCGGACGATCCGCTTGTACCAGCGGTCATACTTCATGATGCCGAAGCTGCCTTCGGCCTGGATAGAACGGTTCATCCTTAACAATGCGCCATGAATGCTTTCCAGGTTATATAGTACCTCCTGGTGAATGGCGGTCAGTTCCTCATTCAGACTGACAGTCCGATTCCCTTCGCCTTTTTTGCATTGTGCTGCATAAGGACAGCCGGTACAATCCTCGCATTGGTAGATTTCTTCCTGCCGTCCATATTTGTTTCCCTTTACAGGCTTTCTGTGGGAGAACTGGAACTTTTTCCCGTTCGGGCAGATCAGGTTTCCTTCCTCATCCGTCTGAAAATTTACGGCGCGGAACGGGTTCAGCGGAGGGGCCGCAACGCCCGGAAAATCATCCAGTGGATGTTTTTCAGTGAAGGCCGGGCGGCAGCCCCGGAAAGGCCGGAAGGCCCCGGACAGCAAAGAATGGTTTCCCCCAGCTGCATAATGAAAAAATAGAACTGCGTTCTTGCGCTAAGGCCGTCCCTGTGGTATGATGAAAGAAAAAGGAAAAGGAAAAGAGGCGTTTTCATATGGCACAGAAGAAGGTTGGGGAACTGATCAAGGAGGCCCGCACCAAAAAGGGCCTGAGCCAGGAAAAGCTGGCCGGGATGGTGGAGGGGCTGTCCGCCTCCGAGCTGAGCAAGGCGGAGCGGGGCGAAAAGGATTTGACCGCGGCGGAATTGAAGGCCATCGCCAAAATCTGCGGCGTTACTCAGAAATCCCTGCTGGAAGCGGCGGGGCTGGTCACCACCGCAAAGCCCGCTGCGTCCACCGCCAAGAAGCCGGCGGCATCCACCGCGAAGAAGCCCGCCGCGTCCACCGCCAAGAAACCGGCCACGACCACTGCGAAAAAGCCCGCGTCCACCGACAGCAGCGTGAAGCTGACGGCGACGGAAAAGAAATTCTTAGAGCTGTACCGCGCGGCCACCAGCGCCGCCCGGAAAGACGCCGAAGCCGTACTCAAGGGCACCAAGAAGGTGCAGGAGGACGCCGGGGCGGACGGCCTGGTGGGCAGCCTGCTGGGCGGCGCGCTGGAAGCGCTGACGGGACTGGGGAAGAAGTAACGGAAAGTCAATGCTTGGCGAATCATAAAGGACACTTTAAAGCAAGTAGGAGGTAGGAAGTAGGAGGTAGGAAGTTTTATATAGTCTACAAAACGAACCAGGCATCATGATTGAGTTTTTGTAAACACAAAATAAACCTCCTACCTCCTACTTCCTACTTCCTACCTCCTACCTTAATGACTTAAAGTGTCCTTGAAATCCATTTCTGCCTCTCGGCCCTGTCCTTTCCTTTGACAGGGCTTTTCATTCAGCGAAGGAGAAATCCATGCGCATCATTGATTGCCCAGAAATCAGCTTGCCGCCTTGCGCTATGCGTGCAGCCTCCCTGCGCGGCCCGGCTCCCGTGGAAATCGCCTCGGAACACGGGATGGATGTATATATCAACGGGCGCTTTGCCCTGCGTATGGTGTGTACGCCGGAGCATTTGGCGGAATTGGCGGCGGGCCATTTGGTCACGGAGGGCTGGGCGCGAAATAAGCAGGATATTCTTGCTATCGAGATCGGGGCAGGGGGCCTGCGGGCCGACGTGACGCTGGCAAACGCCCCCGCCGCGCCCGAGGCAGTCCCCTCCGTCTCCCCCATTCCCTGGGATGCCGATTGGCTGCGCCGGGCGGCGGAGCGCATGCGGGGAGAAGAACCGCTGTACAGCCGCACTCACGCGGTTCACGGCTGCTATTTGGGCCGGGGGGATGAGCTTTTGTGCTGCCGGGAGGATATCGGCAGACACAACGCCATAGATAAGGCCGTGGGCTATGCCCTGATTCAGGGCCTTGACCGGGCGAAATGCTATCTCTTCACCACCGGGCGCATGCCCGCCGCTATGGTGCTGAAAGCGGCCCGGGCGGGCATCCCGCTCATGGCCTCCAAAACCTACCCCACCAACGAAGGAATCGCCCTGGCAAAGCGTACGGGCGTGACCCTGGTCACCCTCCGGCCCGACGGTTCTCTGCTGGTCTGGACAGACGGAACAGAAAGGAAAGAATGCAAATGAAAGAACAAGAATTGATCGCCCTGCTGAACGATCTGTCCTTAGAGGAAAAAGTGATGCAGCTGGTGCAGCTTCCCGGCGTGGCCTATGAAAGCGGCGCGGCGGTGACGGGGCTGCTGAATGATACGGCCAAGGCCCGCACCCTGCGCCTGGCGGGCAGCACCTTAGGCATTTGGGGCGCGGAAAAGCTGAACCGCCTGCAGCGGCAATACATGGAAAACCATCCCCATCATATCCCCCTGCTGATGATGTTAGACGTGATTCACGGCCACAAAACCGTATTCCCCTGCCCCTTGGGCCAGGGCGCGACCTTTGATCCGGAACTGACGGAGCAGGCCGCCGCCGTGCAGGCCCGGGAAGCCGCCGCCGACGGCATTCACGTCACCTTTTCCCCCATGGCCGATTTGAGCCGGGACGCCCGCTGGGGCCGGGTGATGGAATCCACGGGAGAGGACAAATACCTGAACGGCCGCATGGCCGCCGCCATGGTGCGGGGCTATCAGGGAGAAGATTTGAAGTCCGGCGCTTCCGTGGCCGCCTGCGTGAAGCACTTCGCCGCCTACGGCGCAGCGGAGGCGGGCAGGGATTACCAGAACACGGAGTTAAGCGAGCATACTTTAAGGGAACAATACCTGCCCGCCTATCAGTGCGGGGTGGAAGCGGGAGCGCGCCTGGTCATGTCCTCCTTCAACACCTGGGACGGCGTGCCCAGCTCCGCCAATCCCTGGCTCATGCAGACGGTGCTGCGGCAGGAAATGGGCTTTGACGGGGTCGTGATTTCCGACTGGAACGCCGTGGGCGAGCTGGTGCCCCACGGCATTGCCAGGGACGAAAAAGAGGCCGCCCTGCTGGCTATGCGGGCGGGCATTGATATCGACATGTGTTCCGGCTGCTACGAAAAGCATTTGCAGGAATTGGTGGAGGAAGGAAAAGTATCCCGCGATATGCTGGACGCGGCGGTGCTGCGGGTGCTGAAGCTGAAAAACGAGCTGGGCCTGTTTGAAGACCCCTTCCACGGCGCGAACCCGGAAAAAGCCCAGGCCGTGCTTGGCGCCGGGGAGCATCGGGCGCTGGCCCGGAAGGCAGCGGCGGAAGCCCTGGTGCTGCTCAAAAACGAAAAGGAAGCCCTGCCCCTGAAAGGCAAAAAAATCGCCTTCATCGGCCCCTATGCGGACGAAAAGCACCTGCAAAGCGCCTGGGCCATCTCCACGGACAGGGAAGACAGCGTCACCGTATGGCAGGCGGCGCGGGAAGCCTTCGGCCAGGACGCCGAGCTGCGCTGTGCCCCCGGCTGCCTGATGCTGGCGGAGGGCACGACCACCTCCCTGGAGGTTTTCACCTGCCCGGACGCGGAAAAAGAAAACGCCCGCCTGCTTTCGGAAGCCAAAGCGGCGGCAGCTTGGGCGGATACGGTGGTGCTGTGCTTGGGTGAGCATTTCATGCAGACCGGCGAAAGCGCCAGCCGGGTGGACATCGGCCTGCCCGAACCGCAGAAGCGGCTGCTGAACGCCCTGAAGCCTGACTGCAAGTGTCTTGCGACCCTGATTTTCTGCGGACGGCCCCTGACCCTGAAAGAAGAATGCGATTTATCCGACGCGCTCATGATTTGCTGGCTTCCCGGCACCGAGGGCGGCCACGGCATCATGGACGTGCTTACGGGCCACGAAGCACCCTCCGGCAAGCTGCCCATGAGCTTCCCCCGCCATGTGGGCCAGGAGCCGCTGCATTACGATCAGTACATGACCGGACGGCCCCGGCCCAGGGAGGGCATCGGCAGCTTTACGTCCCATTATTTAGACTGCCCCAACGACGCCCTGTACCCCTTCGGCTTTGGCTTGACCTATACTGATTTCCGGGTGTCGGAAATTCGGCTGAGCGGCGAAGCCCTGTCGCAAACATCCGAACTCACCGCCGCCGTGACCCTGACCAATATTGGAAAATACGCCGGAACCGCCGTTTTGCAGCTCTATATCCGGGATTTGGTGGGCAGCCGCGTGCGCCCGGTCAAAGAATTAAAGGGCTTCCGGCGAATCACGCTCCGGCCCGGAGAAGAAAAGGAAGTCGTTTTTGCCATCACGGAGCCCATGCTCCGCTTCTGGACAATCAATCGCCGCATGGAAAGCGAACCGGGGGACTTCCAGGTGTGGATCGGGCTGGACAGCACAACGGAAAACACAGCTTTTTTCACACTGACAGACAAGGATTGAAGGACACTTAAAATCAGGTAGGAAGTAGGAGGTAGGAGGTAGGAAGTATATATAGTCCAACAAAAGCGATAGCAAGTGTTTTGTTGAACATGATAAAACTCCTACCTCCTACTTCCTACCTCCTACCTCCT
>JAFSNT010000082.1 GCA_017443295.1 Clostridia bacterium | reverse complement strand
TGTTACGGCATCGTAGCCATGTCCTCCAAGCGCGCCAAGGACGGCCTGGTGGAATGGTTAGGCCGTGAAAATTTGAGCAAAGGCGTACAGCTGCGCATGGTGGACGATCAATTGGACGTGGATCTGTTCATCGTGGTGGAATACGGCATTTCTGTGGCCGAGGTTTGCAAAACCATCGTAGAGGTAGTACGCTATAAGCTGGAAAGCATGACGGGGGTCAAGGTCCGCTCCGTCAACATTTCCGTGGAAGGCATCCGCATCTGACATTTTCCACGCGTGAACGGAGGGAAACCTTTTGATACAGGTACAGTCAATCGACGGGCTGCTGCTGCGGGAAATGGTTCTCGCGGGGGCGGCTCTGCTGGAAAAAAACCGGGAAGCGGTGGACGCGCTGAACGTGTTCCCCGTGCCGGACGGCGATACGGGCACCAACATGTCCCTGACCATGACCAGCGCCACCCGGGAACTGAACAGCAAGGAATTTACCACCGCGGGCGAAGCGGCGGAGGCCCTTTCCAAGGGCGCGCTGCGCGGCGCCCGGGGCAACAGCGGCGTGATCACCAGCCAGCTTTACCGCGGCTTTGCCAAGGCGCTCAAGGGCGTGGAAAAAATCACGCCGGTGGAATTTGCCGCCGCCCTGCAAAAAGGCGCGGAGACGGCCTATAAAGCGGTGATGAAGCCCAAGGAGGGCACCATCCTCACCGTGGCCCGCACCATCGCCGAGGACGCGGTGCGCCAGGCCCAATTGGCCCCCAATGATTTTGACGCACTGTTTAACGTGATCCTGCAAAGCGGCGACGCCATTTTGAAGCGCACGCCGGAAATGCTGCCCGTGCTGAAACAGGCGGGGGTGGTGGACGCGGGCGGCTACGGCCTTCTTTTGATCTACACCGGCTATGCCGCCGTGCTGCGGGGCGAAAGCATCGAATCCATCGCCACCCAGGAGGATAACGCCAAAGCTTCGGAATTCGTGGACGATCACGACGCCCTGGAGGAAATCAAGTTCGCCTATCACGTGGCCCTGCACCTGATCCGCGTGCCGGACACCGTGCCGGAAAGCGAAATCGACCATTTCCGCCGCCGCCTGAACCGCATCGGCGATACGGTGCTGCTGGAAAAGGACGAAAACGGCTACAAGGCCCACGTACACACCGCCGACCCCGGCCGGGTGCTGCAATACGGCGCGGAATTGGGCGAGCTGGACGGCATCGAAATCGTGAACCTGCTGCAATTGCGCCGCGCCAAGGAAGAAGCCGAGGCCGCCGCCCACGCTTCCGAACCGCCCAAGCCCTACGGCATGGTGAGCGTTTCCCTGGGCGAAGGCTTCTCCAGCATCCTGAAGGATTTGCAGGTGGACGCCATCGTGGAGGGCGGGCAGACCATGAACCCCTCCATTGAAGACCTGCAAAAGGCCATTGATTCCGTCAACGCCGAAACCATTTTCGTGTTCCCCAACAACGGCAACGTGATTCTGGCGGCCACCCAGGCGGCGCAGATCAGCGATAAAAATGTGATCGTGATCCCCACCAAGAACGTGGCCATGGGCATCGCGGCGGCGGTGGCCTTCCAGCCCGACCTGCCCGCCGAGGAAAACGCCGCCCGCATGGAGGAAGCGGCCCAGCGGGTGCGCACCGGCACCATCACCTACGCCGTGCGGGACAGCGAATTCGAGGACATGCACATCAACGAGGGCGATATCATCGGCCTGCATAACGGCAAGGTGGCCTACAAGGCCGATAACGTCCACGACGTGGCCATCGAGCTGGTGAAAGCCATCGTGACCGAGGACGACGGCCTGATCACCATCTACTACGGCCAGGACACGAAGGAAGAAGAGGCCCAGGCCCTGGCGGAGGAAATCGGCGAGCTTTGCCCGGACTGCGACGTGGAGGTTCACGCAGGCGGCCAGCCCCTGTACTATTACCTCATCGCCGTGGAATAAAACCGACCGTTTTTCACAGGCAAGAAAAAAACATTCGTTTTTTCGCTTCCCGGTCTTGACAAAAAGCGCAAACGGTTTACAATGTTCTTAATCGCTTTGACGGAGTTAAGCCTTTCCTGCGGCGGATGCAGAGAGTTGGCGGGTGGTGCAAGCCAATGACGCGGGGAAAGCGCGGTCTCGCTCCCGAGCTGAACGCCTGAACAAATCCAGTAAGGCGCTCCGGTTCGCCCCGTTATCATGGCGCAGGGTTTTAAACGAACCCTATGAGCAGGCCGATTGTAAGCGGCAACAAGGGTGGTACCGCGGTAAAGATTGCTTTATCGTCCCTGAAGCGCAGACGCGCTTTGGGGACTTTTTTTCAAGTAAAAGGTAGAAAGTAGGAGGTAGGAGGTTTGATTAGCCGGATGATAAAACAGGATTCCGACTGAACAAAAAAATGAATCAAAATAAAACCTCCTACCTCCTACTTCCTACCTCCTACCTCAACACTCAATTTCATTGCATGGGAGGAATCATGTTTATGCGCTCCATTTCCTTTTCGGATCAAACGCTGCTGACCCCCGCCGCCCGCTCCGCCGGATTCCGGCAGAAGCTGGAAGCCGCCCGGAAGCTGGATCACCTTGGCCTGAACGCCGTGGAAATGCCCCGGCTCACCGATCAGGAAGCCGACATGCTGTTGATGCGCTCCCTGTGCGGCACGGTGAAGCACGGCGCGCTGGCCGTCCAGACGAGCCTTACCGTGGACAGCGTGGCCCGGGCCTGGGACGCGGTGAAAAACGCCGCCCAGCCCCGGCTGATCGTGAACATGCCCCTCACCGCCGCCCAGCTGGAATACATTTGCCATTTGAAGCCCCCCAAGGCCTTGGAACGCATCGGGGAACTGGTGGCCGCCGCCAAAAAATTATGTGACGACGTGGAATTCGTCTGCGGCGACATCACCCGGGCCGAGCTGCCCTACGCCCTGGACGCCATCAAGGCGGCGCTGAACGCGGGCGCAGGCCGGATCACCTTGGAGGACGCCGCCGGGCTGTCCCTGCCGGAGGAAATCGCCGCTTTGGTCAAGGCCGCAAGGGAAGCGTCGGGGCCGGACACGGTCATTTCCGTGCGCTGCGGCAATGAATTGGGCATGGCCATTTCCTGCGCCGCCGCCGCTCTGCGGGCCGGGGCCGATGAAATCAAAACCGCTTACAATGACGAAACCTCCCTGTCCGCCGCCGGGATGGCGAGGCTTTTGCGGGCCCGGGGCGCTGATCTCGGTTTGGAAAGCACCCTGGATATCACCCGGGTGGATCGCACGGCGGGCGAGCTGGAAGCGCTGCTCACCGCCGCGCCGGGCCGGGTGATTCCCGCCGGTACCGCCCCCAAGGGCGCGGGGCTTTCCGCCGAGGCCACCGGGGAAGCGCTGCTGAAAGCCATCCGGGATTTGGGCTATGATCTGGACGAAGACGATATGAGCCACGCCCAGGAAGCGGTGGAACGGGAAAGCCGGGGCCGGGCGCTCAGCCGGGCGGAACTGGAAGCCATCGTGCTGGCCGCCGTGCGGCAGGTGCCGCCCACCTACCGGCTGAAAAATTATTTGGTCAACAGCGGCAACACCATCACCCCCTCCGCTCACGTGACGCTGGACAAGCGGGGTGAAGCCCTCACGGGCCTCTGTGCCGGGGACGGCCCCATCGACGCCGCCTTCCGCGCCATCGAGCAGATCATCGGCCGCCACTTTGAAATGGACGATTTTCAGATCGCCGCCGTCACCCAGAACCGGGAGGCCATGGGCGACGCCCTGGTGAAGCTGCGCCACGGCGGCAAGGTGTACGCGGGCAAGGGCATTTCCTCCGACATCATCGGCGCGGCCATCCGGGCCTACCTGAACGCGCTGAATAAAATCGCTTACGAGGAGAAAACCGTATGAAGCTGAGCTTTTCCACACGCGGCTGGCCCTTTTCCCTGGACGAATGCGTGAATCTTGCCAGGGAAATGCGCTATGACGGGCTGGAGCTTTCCGCCGGGAGCCTGGACGTGTTCGACCGCACCGGCGCGCCCCTCTCCCCCGCCCGGCTGCATGAAACGGTGCGCGATTTAAACGAGCAGTCCTTATCCATCGCCGCCCTCACCGCCGGAGAAACCTGGACGGAGGATGAAGCCAAGGCGCTCATCGCCCTGGCCCACGATCTGCGCGCCCCCCACGTGGTGCTGCCCCTCAAAGCGGCCCCGGAAGACGCGGCGGACATGCTGGCCCCCCTGCTGCCCATTGCCGAACGGGCGGGGGTGCCCCTGCTGATCCCCTCCGTCGGGCTTTATGCCGATACGGGCGTTTTAAAGAACCTGCTGGACGGCTTCGCATCCGATTATCTGCTGGCCGCCTGGGACGTGCCCTCCGCCGCCACGAAGAAATCCCCGGAGGAAATCGTCACCGATTTGGGCGCGTACATCCGCCACGTGTATCTGTGCGACGGCGTGATCGAAAACGGCCGGGTGCAGAAGAAGCTGCTGGGCGAAGGCAGCCTGCCCTTAAAGGACGTGTTCGCCGCCCTGCGCTCCATCAGCTTCGAGGGCTTTTTCTCCTTCGACTGGCAGCCCGGGGAGGGCGCTTTGGGCGACGCCGACGTGGTGCTGTCCCATTACGCGGCCCTGGCCCGCTCCATCGGCAAGGATCCCCGCCGCCTGCGCCACAAGCTGTACGACAACAACCGGCACACCGGCAAGTACATCTGGAAAAAGGACGTGCTGATCGAAGAAACCTTCCCCAAGGTATTGGATAGAGTAGTAGAAGAATTTCCCGACCAGTACGCCTTCCGCTACACCACCCTGGATTACACCCGCACCTATTCCCAGTTCCGGGACGACGTGGACGAGTGCGCCCGCGCCCTCATGGCCATGGGCGTGCGCCGGGGGGCCAAGGTGGCCGTATGGGCCACCAACGTGCCCCAGTGGTATTTGACCTTCTGGGCCGCCACGAAAATCGGCGCGGTGCTGGTCACCGTGAACACCGCCTATAAAATACACGAAGCGGAATACCTGCTGCGCCAGAGCGACACCCACACCCTGGTGCTGGTGGAGGGCTGGCGGGACAGCGATTACGCGGGCATTATCAAAGAACTGTGCCCCGAGCTGACCGATTCCGTACCGGGCCAGCCCCTGCACATCAAGCGCCTGCCCTTCCTGCGCAACATCGTCACCGTGGGCTTTTCCATGAAGGGCTGTCTGGTTTGGGAAGAATTTTTGACCTACGCCCGCAAGACCCCCAAGGAAGCGCTTTTGCAGCGCACCGCCCAGGTGCAGCCGGACGACGTGTGCAACATGCAGTACACCTCCGGCACCACCGGCTTCCCCAAGG
>JAFSNT010000081.1 GCA_017443295.1 Clostridia bacterium | reverse complement strand
GCGCGGCATGCCGCTTTTACCACTGCCCCCCTCGCATTGTCATCCTGAGCATCACGGAGCGAGAGCGGAGTGATAAGCGAAGGATCTTTCGTAACATGATGAACCGCATGGGGGAATCGTGTTTGGGAGGAATGCTCCTTCGCTTGGCGTTTCGCGCCCGCTCCACGCCGCTCAGGATGACAGTGTTTGTTGGTTGATTTTTTTGTTTGGTGCGCGGCATGCCGCTTTTACCACTGCCCCCCTCGCATTGTCATCCTGAGCATCACGGAGCGAGAGCGGAGTGATAAGCGAAGGATCTTTCGTAACATGATGAACCGCATGGGGAAATCGGAACTGCACAGGGGACGGTTTTCTGTGTTCTTAAAAAGACCGGTTTTTCAGGAAAGATGATCTGACAAAACGGAGAAAAGCGTTGCATGACAAGAAAAATCAAAGAAAAAGAGAACACAGAGAACCGTCCCCTGTGTTCGCCTTAATCAATCGTAAATTTTTCTTCCCTGCCCGTCTGGCACGCCGCAGAACCGATGGAAGAAGGTGTTCAGGATATCGCGCCATTCCCGGGCGTTGCGCACCTGGGCTTCCATGCGACGCCGGGCTTCCTGCCGGTCGGGGTCGGGCAGATTCAGCGTTTCCAGTTCTTCCGCCATGGCCTTCACCTGCTCGCAGCCGTCAAAATGGTCGTCGTACAGGCGCTGGATCAGGGTGCGGCCATCCCGCATGATAAAATCATAGGGCAGGCGGTGGAAGAACAAAAGCAGATTGTCCGGGCAGGTTTCGGGGGATTCGTACAGCGCTTTCAGGGCCGGGGGATACTGGGCCACGTAGCCGGTGCCCGCTTCGCTTCGGTCAATGCCCACCGCGTTCCGATCCGCCCGGCTGTAGGTGCCCCAGGCCTGGAACTCGTAGCCGTAGGGGTTGGGGCCGTAGTGGCTGTTGGGGGTGATCATCCAGCACAGGCCCAAATTGGCGGTGTACTTTTCATACACGGAACGGCTTTTCAGCAGCAGGGCGGTCAGCGTGCCGGTCTGATCCTCCGGCAGGGCGTAGGTGAGCTTTGCCCACGTCTGGATCACCGTTTCGGGGTCGCTGTCCGGGTCCCGGGCAAAGAGGCCGTAGGCGAACAGGTTCAGCGCCGCGAAGGGGTGGCCCGTCCAGCAATCGTCCCGGCCTAAGTTGCTCACCGCGGCGACGGCGGAAACGCGCCGCTTGCCCATCTGATCGAACACTTCCCGCCAGAGGGGGGGCATGGCGTACAGGTCGATCTGCTGGCCGGTGTATTCCTGGGCCAGCTGGAATTCCACGGACAGGGCCGTGCGCTCCATGCCCAGCAGCAGGGGAGAGACCGGCTCCCGCACCTGGAAATCATAGGGGCCGTGCTTCACCTGCAAAATCACGTTGTCGTCGAACGCGCCGTCCAGGGGCTTGTACAGGTCGTAGGCCGCCCGGGGCCGGTCGGTCTTCGTATCCCGCCAGTCCTGCATGCAGTTGTACACGAAGGCGCGCCACACCAGCTTGCCGCCGAAGGGGCGGAGGGCGCGGGCCAGCATGTTGGCCCCCTCCGCGTGGGTGCGGTTATAGGTGTTTGGGCCGGGGCGATGCTCGCTGTCGGCCTTGACTAAGAAGCCCGCAAGATCGGGAACCGCCGTCCAGACCCGTTTCGCCGTGTCCGCCCACCAACCCTGCACCCGCTCGTCCAGGGGGTCGGCGGTGCCCACGTCCTTCATGGGCTGGGAAAAGTCGATGGACAGCATGAGCCGCACGCCGAAGGGCCGAAGCAGGGCGGCAAAGGCGCTCACTTCGGGCAGGAAGCCGTCGATCAGCTCCTGGGCGGGCTGGTGTACGTTCACGTTGTTCAGGCACAGCACGTTGATCCCCACGCTGCCAAGCATGCGCCCAAGCTGGCGGATGCGGGCGGGATCGTAGGAGAATTTTCCGCCCTCGAACCACAGGGAACGGCCCGCGTAGCCCCGTTCGATATCGCCGCTCATGTTGTCCCAGCAGTTCAGCATGCGCAGGGGATAATAGGGCGTTTGCACGCCCCGGGGGAGAGGCGTGCCCGTTTCCAGGGCGAAAATCAGGGCGTACACGCCGTACAGCAAGCCCGCTTCCCCGCCCCGGAGGGTGTAGCCGGAGGCGGTTTTGGTGATTTCATAGGCTTCGCCTAAGGATTCTTCCCGCTGGAAACTTACTTTTTCCTGCTTTTTATCAAAATAGGTTTTGGCTTCGATTTCCGCCACCGCCGCGGGGGTGTTCGCTTCCGCCGGGATGGGTTCGGGCAGCGCCCGCAGCCAGGCAAGACGGGTTTTCCAGGTAGACATCATTTTCCCTCTCCTTACGGTAATTTTGAAAGCAATGTGCCTGTTCAGCCGTGCAGGCAAGAACAGGCTTGTAGGACGAAGCAGCCGTAGGGGCGGATAATATCCGCCCGCCTCACGTAACATGACAGGATTGCTGAATTTTCCAGCGTTCGTGACGTTTGGCAATGGCGGGCGGATATTATCCGCCCCTACTGTCTTTTACCCAACAATATTGGTATACCGTACTTGACTGAGCAGTTACAAAACGGGATTACAGTTTTCAATTTCCATTTTTACCGGCAATAATAGGAATAATTGTATCCGAAATCGGAGCTTTCTTCGGTTACGGGCACGACCCGCACGTGCACCACCGCGTTTTTGCCAAGCGTCAGGGAAAGGCGCTTGCCGTCCTCCGTATCCTCCGGAATCAGGGTTTCCCGGCTGGGCTGGGCAGCGCCGCGCAGGAAAGAAAGCTGCTCTTCGGTCAAATCCGCCGGTTCGCCCATATCGTGCCAGCATTTCAGGGGATTGCAGCAGGCTTCGTCCACCCGTTCCACCATCGCCACGGCGCGGCCCTGCATAGGCAAACGCAGGTCAAAGCGCTTTTCTTCCCCGTCCAGGTTCCACAGCACCGCGTCAAAGCCGCCGTCCTCTGTTTTCAGGATCAGGGCGGAATCGTCCCGGTAAGCCGCCTCGCCTTTCAGCCCGGCGAAGAACGCGAAGGCCCACAAAGTGGGCTTGGGAATCAGGCCGTTGGCCATCATGCCGAAACCCCCGTGGAAGGGGCGGGAGGGAATGCCCTGCTCCTCGAACACGTCCCCGAACGTCCAATAGCTGTACCCCGCCGCCACGTCGCCCAGCTGGGCCAGCAGCCCGGCGCACAGGGCGGCGTTGTAATTGGTATCGTGAATGGGGCAGAAGGGGTTATAGCTGGTGTTGAATTCGGTGATGTACAGGGGGAGCGTCTTATATTCCGGGAAGGAATCAATGATCCGCCGGGATTCCCGCATTTCGGCCACCAGATCCTCCGGCCTGCTCATGGTGTGGTACAGGTAGCGGCCCTTGCGCTCCGGCGTTTGGCCCATGTAGGCGTGGCGGGTGACGAAATCCACGGGCAGGCGCTCGTCCCGGCAGAAGGTCAGGAAATCGGCAATCCACTGCTGGCTGCCCTCGCCGCCGCAGATGGCGGGGCCGCCCACTTTCATGCCGGGCAGCGCTTCCTTCACCGCCAGGGCCGTGGCCTTATAAAGCTCCAGATACTTGGCCTTGTCGGCGTTTTCCCAGAAGCCCGGCAGGTTGGGTTCGTTCCAAATTTCACAGGGCCAATTTTCCACCCGCTCCCTGCCGTAGCGCTTCGCCAAATGGGTCAGGGTGGCTTTCACCAGCGCCGTCCACTCGTTCATATCCCTGGGCGGGGTGGTGTGGCCCTTCCAGTAAAAGATGGTCTGTTCCCCGGCGGCCAACTTTTCCGGCATGAAGCCCAATTCGAGAAACGGTTCCAGGCCGTTTTCCAGATAAGCGTCCATCACCCGGTCCAGGTAGGTGAAGCAATATTCCTTGTACAGCAGATTGCCCTGGAAATCCCGATGCTCCTGATAAATGCCCATCTGGTCGCTGAACAGGCCGTGGCCCCGCACGTGGGAAAAATGGCACAGCTTCTGCACGGCCCGCAGTTGATCCTGATATTCCTTCTGCATGGCTAAATCCAGCCTGCCGGTGCCCACGCAATAGCTGGTGAAATTATGGAACTGCGCCCTGTCGCCCGCCCGGACGGTGATTCGCTTTTCAATCATCGCTTTCCGCCTCTTTTCCCAAATTCTGCTCAAACTTGTCCCGGTCGAACACGAAAACCTGCTCCATGGGCAGCTGGGCCATGGAGGTATTTACGCCCACCCTTGCGCCCTCGTCCACGGGCCGGGCGGCTTTCAGGCATTCGTCCGTCAAATATTCCATAAACCGATCCAGCTGCGTCCGGCTGAACAGGCCGAACTGGTGGGAGCAAAGCACGTTCTTAAAGGGAAGCGTCAGCATTTGCCGCATGTTTTTTCGGTAATCCTGGGCGCACAGCGCTTCCGGGAAAAACAGCCAGGTGCAGGGGTTCCAATCGTCCCCGGTGATCAGCAGCGCCCTCTCCGGCACGTACACCACCGCCGACCCCGGCGTGTGCCCCGGACAGAGCATGATCCGGGCCGTCATCCCGCCCAAATCGGCTTCTGTTTCGTCCAAAACCTCCGGCGCGGGCATCTTCGCGGACAGGAAAGCCCCTTCGTCCACAGAAATGCCCTTGTCCCGCGCGCCGGTCAGCACGTGCCGCCGCCAATGGTCATTGGTATACGTTTCGTATACCGGAAAATCGGCCTTCGTCAGCAAAACCCGGTCAAACCACCGCGCGCCTAAGGCGTGATCGTGGTGGCCGTGGGTGAGCATCACAGAAAGGGGCTTGTCCGTCAGCGTCCGCGCGTAAGCGGCCACGTCCTCCAGCCCGTAGCCTGTATCAATCAGCAACGCCCGCTTTTCGCCGCACAGCAGCGTCATGCATACGCCCATATTGTCCTGAATATGCCAGACGCCCGGCAGGATTTCCGTGCTGTGAAACGCCATTTCCACGCCTCCCATACCGTCATTTCAAGAAAATTTTACCACAGTTCACAAATCCGCGCAAAATCAGCCAGTGCGCGTTTCTTTGCAGAAATTGCGGAGGAAAGCGTTGAGGTTTACGCGTGAAGCATAAATTGGAAGCTGCCGGGAAGAGGAAACCGCTGGGGCCTCCGCGGCCCCAGTTCCGCAGGCTCAAAAGTCGCAAGTCCGCTTCATGCGGACATTGCTCCTTTTCGCCTGATCTCACCGCCGATGAAATTCCCGCCACAGGCGGTCATCGGCGGTTCGTCCCCGCGGCAGGGGATGATCCCCTGCACCCTCTATTGCGGAAATTACTCGATGCGCTGAGACGGCTTGGTTC
>JAFSNT010000080.1 GCA_017443295.1 Clostridia bacterium | reverse complement strand
GGCTCATACGCGCCGGATACTTTGACTTATCCGAAGCGTATGAGCGCATTCAGTCTGCTTGTATTGGACGCGCCGTGTACCGAACGGTACGCACGGTGCGGTGAGAGGACGGGGGTTAGCCACCCCCTCCTACTCGATCTTTCAGGCCAACGTCTGCCGCACGTTTTCCATACACTGATCCAGCAGGCGCGTCACGCTTTCCCGATCCGCCGCGCCGTCGTACACGCTGTACAAAAGGAACATGGGGGCATAGCAGGCCGCCGCCTTTTCCCGGGGCCGGGAAAGCTTCATGGCGGAGAACAAATCGGTCAGATAATCCAGGGGGCCGGAAACCAGGTATTGCTGGTAGAGCCTGCCCATTTCGTCGCTGCGGAACTGCTCCAAGGTGAGCATTTTCCGGAAGGAGGACGCGAATTCGTCCTGCGTCCAGTAGCGGAACATTGCTTTGCTGAAAGCTATGATTTCGTCTATATTGGCGGCCGCATAGGCGCCTTCCATTTCCTGCCGCGTTCCTTCGGGCAGATCGTGGGCCTTGGCCTGCTCCGCGTCCCGCTGCTCCATGCGGGCAAGGATGCTGTCGAAAATGTCCCGTTTGCTTTGATAGTGCCGGTACAGCGCACCCTTGGTAACATGCAGCGCCCCGGCGATATCACTGACCGAAACGGCCTCGTAGCCGTTGGCCGCGAACAGGCGCAGGGCCGTTTGCAGAATGCGTTCCTTCGTGCCCGCCATGGGCTTCGCCTCCCTGAAAGGCCGCGGGCTTACCGAACGGTAAAGCCCGTCCATTCCACGTGATTGTACGCCATCACGTCGTCCGCCTTTTCCATGCCCAGCTTTTCATAAAAGGGCACCGCCTTTTCGTTGGCGACGAGATACACGGCGACGTCTTTTTCGCCGCCCGCAAGCTCCAGGGCGGCTTTCATGAGGCTTCTGCCGATGCCCTGCCGTTCACAGCTTCTGTCCACGCCCAAATCGGTGACGAACAGCCAGTAAGCGAAATCGGTGACGCCCAGCAGCACGCCCACCAAAAGGTTTTCCTCATTGCGGGCGGCAAGGGAGATGGAAGCGTTTTTCAGCAGCTTTTCAATGCGCACTTCAAACCGTTCTTTGGGGTACTGGCTCCCCAAGTCCGTGCGTTTCAGGAAATCCACGTATTCCCCGGCGGACAGCCGTTCGTTGTTGATTTTGTTCACGGCGGCAAACCTCCAAACAAAAGAGGGCGCGTAAGAAAACGCTTACGCGCCGGATGATGCGATATCAAGATCGGCTCAGGCGAACTTTTTGATGATGGTCATTTCCACCTGCTGGCTGCGGATGCTCACCTTCACGTCGTCCGCCACGTGAGCCACCACGGATTTTTCCAGCTCGTCCCAGGCTTTCAAGGCTTCCTCATCCTTCCGGTCCACGGCGGAGGACAAGGCCCGTTCATACTGGGTCATGGACCATTCCCAATCCAGGGTGGGGGTGGAGGAATGCTCGTACATGCCGGGCATCAGCAGGGGGCTGGAGTGGGCGGCGATATCCTCGTCCGCGCCGCGCTCGAAGAAATCGCGCAGCTTGCCCATGAAGGTGCGGGCGGATTCGTTTTTCCCGCTGGTGGCGGTGGAGAGCAGCTTTTCGCGCTTCACGCTGGTCATGCGGGTGGCGGCCTGCAAATGCAGCTCGTAGGTGCCGTCTTCATCCTCGATCCAGAATTTGCCCTGGGTTTCGCCGGTGATGGAGCGCATCATGGCCATCATTTCTTCCGCCAGCAGGCGCAGGTGCAGCGCGTCCTTGGGGGGCAGGCCCTTATAGGCCGCCACCTTGTCCACCTGGATCAGCGCCGCTTCCATTTTTGTTCCCTTGCTGGAAACTACGATCACGTCTGTTTTCATATCGCTTACCTCATTCAATGTTCAGCACGTCGGCAAACCCGGTCACTTCAAACACTTCGCGCACGATCTCGTTGACGCGGACGAGCCGCATGCCGCCCTTGTCCATCATGGCCTTATGGGCGGTCAAAAGCACGCGCAGCCCGGCGGAAGAAATATAATCCAGCTTTTCGCAGTTCATGATCAGGCTGTCCACGCCCTCCAGGCAGGTTTTCAGTTCGCTTTCCAGTTCGGGGGAGGTCATGGTGTCCAGTCGGCCCTCCACGGCGATTTCCAGGGTGGAGCCGTTTTGTTTTTTGGTGAACGTCATCTTACAGCTTCCTCCTTAAATCTGTCAAATTTGGGCGCTTCACAGAAAAAGCATCGCGTCCATGCCATTATTATCCCATGATTCAGGAAAAATGTCCAGTAGCTTCATCACAGTTTTTCAAAAAATCCAGCAGCAGGCCGCCCATGATTTCGCTGCCGTGAATGTAGCTGCCGTGATCCGCCCCCTGTACGATCACCAGCCAGGCGCGGGGGAGATGGGAAACGATGGTTTCCGTTTCTTGGGGCAGGATCAAATCGTGTTCCCCCACCGTCACCAGCACGGGGACGGTGATTTTCGCGAGCGTTGCCGGATCAATGCGGGGTTCGGTGAGCATCAGGGTGATCAGCGGATCGGGGCGTTTTTCAATTTGCTCCTGGCACCATGCAAGAAAGGCCGGATCCAGCCCGGCAGGGGAAAGGTTCGTGCCGCTGATGGCCAGGGCGCGGAGCGCGCCGGGATGGTTTAGCGCCAGCAGCAGGCCAATGATGCCGCCGTCGCTGTGGCCGTAGAGGACGGGGGCTTCAAGCCCCAAAGCCCGGATGAACTGAAACATGTCCTCCGCCATGTCGGCGTAATGATATTCCGTCACCGGCTGGCTGGCCCCGTGGCCCCTGGAATCCGGGGCGTAAACCCGATAGCCCGCCGCCGTCAGCTGTTCGATCTGGGTTTCAAATAAATCGTGGCTTTCGCCGTTGCCATGCACCAGCACCACGGGCCTGCCGCTGCCCGCCGCCGCGTAGCGCAGGCAAACTCCGTTGACGCGAACCTCATAAAGCCCCACAGCGCCTCACCCCTTTTTTAACTGTAATGACGCGATATGAAAAAGTGAAAAGTGGAAAGTGAAAAGTGGAATTTTATATAGTCTCCCCTAAATGGAAAAAGTCAAAACACTGACAATTCAAATCTTCACTTTTCACTTTTCAATTTCCACTTTCCAATCTCTTCAACTGAATAAAAGCTCTTTCTTCGTGTCATCCCACGACCATAGAGAGGACGCCGAAGAAAACGATCAGCAGGATCAGGAACAGAATTTCCTGCTTCCAGCGCTTTTTCAGCAGGCCCACCACTTCCCGGATAAAGGCGTTGGGCCAGTACCACCATTTGGTGCGGCTGCCCACGCCCTCGGCGTTCAGCCCGGCCAGGGAGGCCCACACGCCGCTGCGGAACACGTGGTAATTGGTGGTGGCGAACACCGCCTTGCCCTGGGGATTGACGCTTTGAATGATGGCCTTGGAAAAATCCATGTTCTGGTAGGTGTTTTTGGACTCCGTTTCCGGCAGGATCAGGCTTTCCGGCACGCCCTGGGAAAGAAGATACCGGCACAGGGCTTCCCCCTCGGCCATGGGTTCGTCCTTCCCCTGGCCGCCGGAGGGGATGAAGCGGGCTTCTTTGCCCGTTTGCTCCTTCTGCTCCCGCCAGAAGGCGATGGCCCGGTCCGCCCGGCCCCGAAGCAGGGGCGGCAGGGTGCCGTCCTTTCGGAACCAGCAGCCCAAAATGATGATGAAATCCTTGTCCGGGGCGGGCCGGTGCTTCGCCGCCTTCACGCCGCAGACGATGGAACCCGCCAGCATGCATTCACAGTACACAAACACGGTGGCGACCGTGTTTTCCAGCGTCTGCCGCACGCGGCCTTCCCATTCCGAACCCATGAAATCCCGGCTGAACAGGTACCACCCCAGCCCTTCGCCTAAGATCAGCGCCACGCTCAAAAGCAAGCCCATCATGTTGGGCAGCCACATTTTTTCGTGCCGCAGCAGGGCGACGTTGCTGACGCCCATGGCGATAGCGAAAACCACCACCAGGGGCAGGGTCAAAAGCATAAAGCGGGTGCTAGCGCTGTTGATGACGGAATAGACCGAATACATGCTGTATTGGGTGGGCTTGAGCAGATGGGCGGCGGTCACGTTCAGCATCGTCAGCCCCGTGACCAGGGAGAACAGGAAAAAGCCCATGAAATAGATGGTGGAATAGGCGTAAAACTCCGGCCCTTTGGCCTGGAAAAAATGCCGCAGCATGATCCCGCTCACCAGCAGCCAAAAGGCGGTGATGGCGATCATCACGGCGGAATCGCCGGTAAAGCCGCCGGTCTGCATATCGTAAACGGTCATGAAGCGGTCCACCCGCAGATACAGGGAATCCAGGGCTTCGCCGTTTTCATCCTGAAAGCGCAGGAAGGCGTCTCCGGCCTGATCGGGATGCACGGGCACGCGCAGATAATCCGGGTGAACCTCGATTTCCCCATGCAGCACCTGGGGCGCGTCGGAGGTCATCTTTACGCCGCCCCGCCGCAGGCTTTCCGCCTTGGGGGCGGACACGGGAATATAAGCCGTGTAGGTGTTCAGAAACGTAAAACGGCAAACCAAACAAAACGCGATCAGCACCGCGGCGCATACGGCGATTTCCCAGGCCGCCTTCTTCATTGCGCATCTTCCCCCATCGTACTCGTTATCCCCTGCGCCTTTTTGGCCTTTTTGTCCTCGTACATCCGCTCGTCCGCCTGCTTGAACAGGGCTTCCAGGTCAAAATCCCCCTCCCCGTAAGCCATGCCGCAGGCGATCACGCAATGGACGCCGTCGTCCTGCCGGTTCAATTCCTTTAGGCCCGCTTCCCAGGTGCGGCGCAGGGCTTCCGCCTCCTGCCGGGATAGGTGCAGGCCCACGGCCATAAATTCGTCGCCGCCCACCCGGAAGGCCAGCACGTTGCGGGCCTCGATCATGTGCAGGCTGTCGGCCGCCTTTTTGATCAGCTTGTCGCCCGCTTCGTGGCCGTAGGTGTCGTTCATGTGCTTTAGATTGTTCACGTCCATGTTGAAGATGGCGATGGAATCCTGCTTAGGGAACAGGGTGGCTTTCAGGCTCATGAATTTGCCCTTGTTATACAGCCCCGTCAGGCCGTCGTGTTCCTTTTCGTCCCGGAGGATTTTGGAATAATCGGTGATATCCCGGTACAGGCCCATGTAGACGCTGGTATTGATCAACAGGTGGATTTGCAGGGCGGCGTCCGCATCCTGAAAGGTGGAGGTGATCACCATGTAGGTTTCCCCGGTGGAGGAACGAAGCAGATCCCACAGCTCGCTTTTCTGATCGGGCCGGGGCGGGGGACAGGCGGCGCGCCAGTTGGTTTTTTCCTGGCTCACGAAGGCGGATTTTTTGTCGCTGTACAGAATCTGCCCTTCCGCGCCGGTGATCAGGACGCCGCCGATATCGTCCCGGAAAAAACGAAGGATCAGGTCGTTCAGATGATTTTGCATAGCGCTTCCTCCTATCGCCCGCGGGCCGCTTCGTTTCCTGTGTTTTCATTTCGCCGTATCTATTGTAATATGAAACGGGCGGAATTGCAAGAAATTGCGGAACGGATGCGAAAATTGTATTTGCATTGTTTTTCCAGAAAAAGGCATTGACAGAACTTTCATACTCTGCTATGATAAAGCCACACCGAGGAGAAAGAAGAGTAATCCTTTCCCAGGACGTCAAGAGAGCCGCAGGCGGTGGGATTGCGGCACGAACAGGAAGGATGAATGGCCTTTCGAGGGCGAACCGAACGGGCGGAGCCTCAGTAGGGGAGACGGAGTACCCTCCGTTATCACAGGGAACCGTATGATGGTACGGGAATGAGCGGGCGCGCAAGCGCCAAGCCGGGTGGCACCGCAGGAATCAACGATCTCCTGTCCCAGCAAAACGACTGGGACGGGAGTTTTTTCTTGTCTCGGCACCGGCGCGGCAGGCCGGCTCAGCCGCCGCAGCCGATCCGTAACCGATGATTCACGCAGAGGTTACAAAACGGTACAAAAAATAAATGAAAGAAAGGAATGACCGTGATGAGCAAGATCCCGTACAAAATCTATCTGAACGAAAGCGAGATGCCGACGGCCTGGTATAACCTGCGCGCCGACATGAAAACGAAGCCCGCGCCGCTTTTGAACCCCGGCACGCTCGAGCCGATGCCGGCGAGCGACCTCGCCCCCGTGTTCTGCGACGAGCTGATTCAGCAGGAACTGGACAACGATACCCGCTTCTTCGAGATTCCGCCGGAGATCCGCGACTTCTACAAGATGTATCGCCCCTCGCCGCTGGTACGCGCCTATTGCCTTGAGGAAAAGCTGGGCACCCCGGCCAAGATCTATTACAAGTTTGAAGGCAACAACACCTCGGGCTCCCACAAGCTGAACTCCGCCATCGCGCAGGCCTACTACGCCAAGAAGCAGGGCCTCAAGGGCGTGACCACCGAGACCG
>JAFSNT010000079.1 GCA_017443295.1 Clostridia bacterium | reverse complement strand
TCGTTCTCCCTTCGCCCAGGACGCCGCCATCCGGCCCATTGCCGGGCAGGTAAAGGTGCGTGTGATGGACGCGCTGAACGATCTGGCGCAAAGCCTGTGGAACACCAATCACATTCCCCTGGGCAACCGGGTGGAAGACCTTGCCATAGGCATCGAATACGCTACCGTTTCGATCTCCCTGGCCCAGGTGTATCTGCTGGGCGTCATCGCGGTGCTCTTGTGGTTCGCCTTTTCCAACGTGCGCTTCCGCTGGTATCTGCGCTCCGGGCGGATCGAGGAAATCAGCGGCAAGCTCAAGGATCAGTATGAAGCCCTGTGCGCGGAGCGGAAGGTGAAGCCCGTGCCCGTTTACTTTACCGATCCCCTGCCCAGCGCTTGTCTGGTGGGCGTGTTCCGGCCCTTTATCGCCCTGCCGCTGACGGCCAAGCCCCAAGAGGCCATCCAGGTGCTCACCCACGAGGTGTGCCATATTAAAAATTACGATCCTCTGTGGAATGTTCTCCGGCTTTTGTGCTGCGCCATTCATTGGTTCAATCCCCTGGTGTGGATTGCCGCATCCATGAGCCGTACGGATACGGAGCTGCGCTGCGACGACCGGGTGATCGCGCCCATGGGCCTGGAAGACAGGCAGGCTTACGCCAACGTGCTGCTGCTTGCGTCCTCCCGACGGAACGCGCCGGGCCTGGGCGTGCTGGCTACCGGTATGACCATGACAGGCAAGCGTCTCAAAACCCGGGTGCTTACCATTTTGCAGGCGGGAAAGCGGCTCACCTGGCTCAGCGTTGGGTTTATGGTGCTGTCCTCCATGCTGCTGGTGGGAGCCTTTGCCACGGCGGAGCTTCGGCCCACACCCCGGCTGCCGGTTGTTTCCGCGTCCATCCGCCAGCCCATCGAAACAGAAGAAGAAGCCCTTGCCTATGCCAAAAAGGTGTGGAGCCTGCCGGAATTAGGCATGGTGGATACGAGTAATCAGAAATGGTATATGGAAACGCCGCTTTCCGAGGGCGACATCCTGCGGGTCAACCGCGGCTTTA
The DNA here is from genome assembly GCA_017443295.1 of Clostridia bacterium. Lineage (GTDB taxonomy): Bacteria > Bacillota > Clostridia > Christensenellales > Aristaeellaceae > RUG563. The sequence continues at coordinate 473 of JAFSNT010000079.1, read as the reverse complement.
CTGAAAACGACTATACCTGCAACACGGTGTTTGACCGCCAGGGAAATCTTTTGGAGCTGCACAATGGCCTGACCGACCCGGACAACCTCTACGGCGCAACCCGTGACTCCCTGACCGAAGAAGAACAGAAGGCCCTGGAAAATGATCTGCTTGCTTTCCTGCGGGCCGTGAACCCAGAACAGGCAGAAAAAGTGAAGCACATCTACCAATACAGTGAAAGCTGGATGGACGACCAGCGCTACGTCTATTTTACCTTCTGGCAGGATGAACGGGGTCACGACAATTATTCCGACCACGTGGGCGACATCGTCGTGGAAATCTCTCCCATCGTGCGCATTGTGCATTTCACATTCGGAAGCGACAGCCTTGGCTTCGGCAACGGCTGACAGAAACAAAAGAAAAGATAGGAAAGCAGGGGGGACCCCATGGAACTGACAGGAAACATCGGCTTTGCTCTGGGTAATTCCCGGGAG
>JAFSNT010000078.1 GCA_017443295.1 Clostridia bacterium | reverse complement strand
TTTTCACTTTTCACTTTTTGCGCTAAGAAGCCTGTAAAAGCCTCTATGTTCTTTTTCCCCATCGCGGCGTCATATACTGCCGTGAGGTGAAGCGTATGCGTTTGAAGGAAATCGTTCCGGGGGAAGGGACGGCGGGGGAAAGCCGGGCGCTGTGGACGGGGCGGCGGGAGGTGATCATCGAAGGGCACAGGGGCCTTTTTTCATATGAGACCCGCTGCATTCGGGTGCGCTGCCGAGAAGGGCTGTGGACGGTGACGGGGGAAGGGCTGTTCATTGATCATTTCGGCCCGGAGGATCTTTTGATCCGGGGCCGGGTGCGCGCGGTGGCCCTGGAGGGGGAAACCGTATGAAGGGGCTTTTTTCTGTGCGGTGCCGCGTCACTGGCCTGAACGTGGAAAAGCTGGTGAACGAAGCGCGAAAACGGGGCATGATATTCAGGAAGGCGCGGCGGGAGCAGAACCGGGCGCTGACGGTGGATTTATCGCCCCGGGATTATGGGGCGCTTCACGCCCTGGCCGGGGAAATGGGCTATGAAATCGGCCCGGCGGAGCCGCTGGGCCTGCTCAAACTGATTCGGCGGCTTTCCCGCCGGGCGGGGCTTTGGACAGGCATTTTTCTCGCATCGGCGCTGCTGGTCTGGAGCTTGGGGTATATCTGGCAGATCAGGGTGGAAAACGCCGGGCCTTACGCGGGGGAAATCCGGCTGTTTTTGGAGGAAAACGGCATACGGCCCGGCGTCCGGCGCAGCGCCGTTGATTTGGAAGCCCTGCGGGAAAGCTTGGAATGGCGGCTGCCCAAGGTGAAATGGGTGCGGGCGGAATGGTCTGGCGTGACGCTTCGCCTGCGCGTGGAAGAAGGCACGCCGCCGCCGGAGAGAGCCGATACTCGAACGGGGGACGTGGTGGCGGCGGAGGACGGGCTGCTCAAGCGCCTCACCGTATACGCGGGCACGCCGGAGGCCAGACCCGGCGACATGGTGAAAGCGGGCCAGGTGCTGATCCGGGGCGAGGAACGGGGCGCGAATGGGGAAACGGTGCCCGTGCGGGCCAGGGGGGAGGCCGTGGCCCGGGCCTGGATCACCGTGCGGCTGCGTATTCCGGCGGTGGAATATAGATCTCACCCGGCAGGCGGAAGCCAGGAAAGGCGCATCCTGCAAACCCCGGCGGGCAGCTTCTGCGCGGAGGCAGAGGAAGATTACCTGACCTGTGAAACGGAGAAAACAATCCTGCCATTGGGCGGGGCATGGCTGCCCGTTTCCCTGATTCGGGAAAAGCGAACGGAGGTCTGGCTGGAAAAACGGGCAAGGGACGCGGACGCCGTGCGGGCGGAAGGGGAGGCCGCCGCTTTAAATATCCTGGAAAAAACGGCTTACCCGCACGAAATGGTTGACAAATGGCTTAATTGCGGTATGATAGAGGGGGATAATATGATCGTAACGGCCACGGCGGAAATCGAAAAAGAAATCGGCCGGAGCCGCCCGCGGAATACCCCGTGAAACACAGCCAAAGGAGATGCGGATTTTTTGCAGCTATCGCTTGAAAGCATGGAAGCCTATTTGTCGCTGTTCGGCATGAACGACAGGAACATGACGGCCTTAGAGCAGGAACTGGACGTGATGATTTCCCTGCGGGGCCAGGAGATTCAGATTCAGGGGGATCGGGAAAACGCGATGCTGGCGGAGCAGGTGATCGGCAAGCTGATCGACATGCTGCGCAAGGGAGAGATCGTGGACGCGTCCCGCATCCGCTACGCGGTGGCCCTGGCCCGGGAAGGGCGGCTGGATGAGATCGAGGAAATTTTGAGCGACGTGGTGGCCATCACCCACCGGGGCCGCCGCATCCAGTGCAAGACCCTGGGCCAGCGGGAATACGTGTCCGCCGTGCGGGAAAACGAGCTGACCATCGCCGTTGGCCCGGCGGGCACAGGCAAAACCTACCTGGCCATGGCCATGGCGGTGGTGGCGCTGAAAAACAAAGAGGTGGAGCGTATCGTGCTTACCCGGCCCGCCGTGGAAGCGGGGGAGAGGCTCGGCTTCCTGCCGGGGGACATGACCCAGAAGGTGGACCCCTACCTGCGCCCGCTGTACGACGCGCTGTATGAGATCATGGGCGTGGAAAGCTACCAGCGCCTGGTGGAGCGGGGCACCTTAGAGGTGGCCCCCCTGGCTTTCATGCGGGGCCGCACCTTGGGCGACGCGTTCATTATTTTAGACGAAGCGCAGAACACCACCCCGGAGCAGATGAAAATGTTTTTGACCCGGCTGGGGGCCGCCTCCCGCTGCATCGTGACGGGGGATATCTCCCAGATCGACCTGCCCAAGGGAAGGAAAAGCGGCCTCAAGGAGGCCATGGAGGTACTCAGGGACGTGGAGGGCGTCAGCATCGTGGAGCTGACCGCCCGGGACGTGGTGCGCCATGAATTGGTGCAGAAAATCGTAAGGGCCTACGAGGCCTATGAAGCGAAGGAAGGGGAAGAAGCATGAGCCCCAGAGCCGCAAAGACCCGAAAGCGGGAAAAACGCACGGTCAGGGAAATTTTCAGCTCGTCCGCGGCCACCCGCGTGCTGATCTGTCTGCTGGGCGCGGCGGTGATCATGGCGCTGTTTGAGGCGGCCATCGTGCCCATGCGGTACAACCTGACGGTGGGCATGGTGCCCACCAGCACCATTTCCGCCACCAAGGACGTGGTGGACGAATTGAGTACCCAGAAAAAGCGGGAGGAAGCCGCCGCCCAGGTGACGCCCACCTACCGCTATCAGGAGGGCGTGACGGAGACGGTCATGAACGATTTTGACCAGATCTTCGCCCAGCTGCGCACCGCGCGTCAGTACGCCGCCACATTGCCGGACTATTCCAGCCTGCGGGTATTCAGCCGGGACGAGCTGGAATATGCCCGCAGCCTGATCACCCTGGTGTCCCTCAGCGATTATCAGCTCACCAGCCTCATGCGTTCCACCCAGGCGGAGCTGGAGGAAGCCTACACCCTGGTCTTCGCGGCGCTGCAAAGCACCATGCAGGGCCACGTGACCGAGGGCCAGGAGAGCAACGCCGTATACAACATCCGGCAGATCGTGAATTACCGGGTGTCCATCCCCTTAGGGCAGAACGTGGTGCCCGCCGTGCTGAACGCCTGCATCCGCGCCAACATGCTCATTGATCAGGAGGCCACGGACGCGGCCCGGGACACGGCCCGGGATGCGGTGGAGCCCGTGGTGTACAAGCAGGGCCAGAATATCGTGGTTCGGGGCGAAGGCCGCATTTCGGCCAATCAATTGGCCATGCTGTCCACCCTGGGCCTGCTCAGCAACGGCGAAGCGGACATGACCATTTACATGGGCGCCGCGGCGCTGGTGGTGGTGGTGATGGCGGGCATGCTGCTTTTGCTTCGCCATTTTCCCCATGTACACGTGATGGACGATAACGGCAGGCTGCTTTTGATGCTCACCGTCATGGCCATGAGCCTGAGCGTGTGCGTGCTGGCCAGGCTTGCCAATACCTACCTGGCGCCGACCATGATGTGCGCCCTGCTGGTCACCGCCCTGCTGGGGCTTGTTCCCGGCGTGGTCTGCAACGCCGCCCTGACCGTTTTGGTCGCGGCGCTGGCGGCGGGCGGCAGCGAGGAATACGCGGAAAAAATGGCGCTGCTGCTGGCTTCCGGCCTGCTGTCCGGCACGGCGGCGGCCATGGTGATGTATCATAAGGGCACCAGGCTCTGGGTGCTTGTATCCGGTCTGGTAGGGACGGCCGTTGATTTTGTCGCTATCATGGCCCTGGGCCTCATGACCAACAACGAGCTTTCCGGCTCCCTGGTCATCGCGGCCTGGCGGGCGGGCGGCTCCGCCGTGGGCACCCTGCTTTGCATCGCGGTGCAGCCCCTGCTGGAAATGATTTTCAACCTGCCCACCCCCATGAAGCTCATGGAGCTTTCCAACCCCAATCAGCCCCTGCTGCAGCGGCTTTTGCTGGAAGCGCCGGGCACCTATCACCATTCCACCATCGTGTCCAACCTGGCCGAGGCGGCGGCCCAGGCCATCGGGGCCAACGCCCTGCTGGCCCGCGTGGGCGGCTATTACCACGATATCGGCAAGCTGAAGCGCCCCACCTATTTTACCGAAAACCAGATGGGCGGCGTGAATGTACACGAGCATACCGATCCTTACGTGTCCGCCGCCATCATCACCTCCCATACCCGGGACGGCGTGGCCCTGGCGAAGGCGTACCGCCTGCCCGCCGCGGTGCAGGACATCATCGCCCAGCACCACGGCAATACGCCGGTGATGTACTTTTACCATAAGGCCCTGCAAATGGCGGGGGGCAACCCGGTGGATATCGAGAATTTCCGCTATGACGGCAACCCGCCCAAGACCAAGGAGGGGGCCATCGTGATGGTGTGCGATACCATCGAGGCCGCCGTGCGCACTATGAAGAACCCCACCATGGACGGCATTGAGGAATTCATCGTGAAGCTGGTGCGCGGCAAGTTAGAGGACGGCCAGCTGAACGACTGCCCCCTGACCCTGCGGGACATCGACCAGATCTGCGCCGCCGCCACCCAGGTGCTGGCCGGCGTGTTCCACGAGCGCATCGAATATCCCGATATGGACGATATCAAGCAGCGCGCCGCCCGTGCCGCCAAGACCGATTTGGCGGTGGAGGAAGCCAATATCGAGGCGGAAAACGCCGTGGCCTTTGTGGAGCCGGAAGCGGGGGCCGCGCCCACCGTGGAGCTGACCGCGCCCAAAGCGCCCCAGCGGGTGGAAATCGAAACGGGGGCGGAGCTTCAGGAAGTGCAGCCCCTGATGGCGGCTAAACCCGTGCCCGTGGACGAGCTGGTGACCATCGAGCCGCTGCCCACCAAGGAAATGGAACGGGAACTGATGGCCAAGATGGAGGGCCAGATTCCCCTGGACGAGGAAGAGCGGGAAAAAGAGCGGGTCATGCAGCCGGAGGATATGACATGAGGGGCATACTGGATTTTGCCTGGGACGTTGCGCCCCTGCCGGAAGCGGAAGAAATGCTGGAAAAAACGGCGGCGGCCTGCCTCCGGGCGGAGGGGATCGAACTGCCCGCCTGCGCCCAGGTGCGCGTGACGGGGGACGAGGAAATCCGGGAAATCAACCGGGAATACCGGGGGGTGGACCGGGCCACCGACGTGCTTTCCTTTCCCTCCACGGACTGCGATCCCCAAAAGACCTTAGGGACAAGCCCCAAAAAGCTGCTGCGGGAGAAGGACGAAACGGGCCGCTGCTTTTTGGGCGATATCATCATTTCCCTGCCCCGGGCACAGGAACAGGCCAAAGAATACGGCCACAGCCTGAAACGGGAGCTTGCGTATCTTACGGCCCACGCCCTGTTTCATTTGATGGGCTACGATCATATGAAGGACGAGGACAAAGAAAGGATGAGGGCAATGGAAGAAAAAGCGCTGAACAGCGCGGGCATCGGCCGCGTGACGGACGACGAGCTGGTGGCGATGGCCCGGGAAGCCATGGCGTTTTCCTATTCCCCCTATTCCCATTTCAAGGTGGGGGCGGCGCTGCTTTCCAAGGACGGCCGGGTGTTCAAGGGCTGCAACGTCGAAAACGCCTCCTATGGGGTCTCCAACTGCGCCGAGCGCACCGCCCTGTTCAAGGCGGTCAGCGAAGGCGCAAGGGAGTTTACGGCCATCGCCATTACGGCGGAAAAATCCATGGCCTGGCCCTGCGGCATCTGCCGCCAGGCGCTGAATGAGTTTGCCCCTGATCTTCGGGTCATCGTCGCCTGGGGCGACAAACGGGAGGAAGCCAGCCTGTCCGACCTGCTGTCCCACGGCTTCGGCCCGGCTTCGGGGATGTTGGATATTTTGGGGAAAGAGTAATCGTTCAGCCGTACTGTGAAAGAACGCTGTATAACAGCGAAAGAGTTGAGAGTTGAGAGTGAAGAGTTGAGATTTATATAGTCAGTTAAATAAGCTTGGGCTGTGTTAAACACTATATAATAATCTCAACTCTCAACTCTCCGCTCTCAACTCTGACCTAAAGTGTTCTTTCAAAATACAAAACGAATAGTCAGAAAAAGCACTGAAAGGGAAAAACATGTCAGAAAAAAACTATCGTTCCGGCTTTGCCACCATCGTGGGCAGGCCCAACGTGGGGAAATCCACGCTGCTGAACACCCTGGTGGGGGAAAAGATCGCCATTACCTCCAGCAGGCCCCAGACCACCCGCAGCCGGGTGATGGGCGTGATGAGCGGGGACAATTGCCAGATCGTGTTTGTGGACACGCCGGGCATCCACCGTCCCCGCACCAAGCTTGGCGAATTCATGGTGCAGTCCATCGAGGAAGCCATGGAGGGCATCGACGCCCTGCTGGTGCTGGCGGACGTGACCGCCATCGGCCCCCACGACCGCAGCATCATCGAGGAAATGAGCCGCAAAAAGGTATTCAAGGTGCTGGTGCTGAACAAAACCGACCTGGTGGAACCCAAAAACCTGCTGGGCATCATTGATTCCTTTAAGGACGCCGCTTACGACGCCATCCTGCCCGTCAGCGCCCGCACGGGAGACGGGATCGAGGAACTGAAAAAGGAACTGACCGCCCATCTGCCGGTCGGCCCCAAGTATTTCCCCGACGATATGCTCACCGACCAGCCCGAGCGGGATATCTGCGCCGAGCTGATCCGGGAAAAGGCCCTTAGGAACCTTCGGGACGAGGTGCCCCACGGCATCGGCGTGGAAATGATGGCCATGAAGAAGCTCAACGACCATTTCACCGAAATCGACGCCACCATCTACTGCGAGCGGGATTCCCACAAGGGCATCATCATCGGCAAAAAAGGGGCCATGCTGCAAAAAATCGGCGCGGAAGCCCGTGCCGACATCGAAGCCCTGCTGGATACCCATGTGAATCTGCAATTGTGGGTGAAGGTGCGCCCCGGCTGGAGGGACTCCGCCGAGGATCTCAAGACCTTGGGGTATGTGAAGGACCGGTAGTGTGGAGACTTTAGAGAGTTGAGAGTTGAGAGCGGAGAGTTGAGATATTACAGCGGCATGTTCGCTTAATCTCAACTCCCAACTCTCAACTCTCAACTCATTTATTGAAGTCCCTTCCACATCCGCGTAATCATAGGCCAGCCCAGGGACGGACTGTCGCCGTGTACCTGCCACACGATCAGGCCGCCCAAGCTGTGTACGTTGATATAGGTCAGCTTGGCGTCCAGGGATCGGGCGCTTTCGTAGGTGTAGAAGGTGAGATAATCCTTGGAGGCGGGATCGTCGTTCCACAGGTACGCGGCCTGGGCGCTTTCGTCGTAGCCCGCGTGCCAGCCGGGCGTACCCTCGGCCACGGCCTTCTGTTCCAGGGCCTGGAGGGAACGCCAGGTTTTTTCCGCAATATTCGCGCTCTGGGCGGCGGCCCCTACCACGCCGCTGTCCAGGTTTTTCATTTTCCACCCGTGGCTGTACAGGGGCGTGCCGATGGCGATTTTGCCGGCAGGCACGCCCTGTTTCTGTAAATACTTCACCGCCGTGTCCGCCGAGCCTTTTCCGTACAGGGCGGCATGGTGGCCGGTGGCGCTGTTCCAGGATCCCGCCAAATCGTAGGTCATCAGATTGACTCGGTTCACATAGGGGAACAGGGCGGCGTAATCCTGCTTGGATAGGGTGCTTGTCGATCCGCTGGCGCACACGGTCAGCAGCTTTTGGCCCTTGCCGAAACGGCTGTCCAGGGCGGCGCGCAGTTCCTTCAGCAGCAGGGTATAATTGGTTTTGTCGTCGCCCCTGACGGGGTTCCCCTCGTCGCCGCGGCCCCCCTTCCGGGCCTCGCCGGGGTATTCCCAGTCGATATCCAGGCCGGAGAAGAAGGGATACGTTTCCAGGGTGGAAAGGCAGCTTTCAATGAAGGAGGCCCGGCTTTCCGCGGTCAGGCACATTTCGGAAAAAAAGCCGCAGCAGGTCCAGCCGCCGATGGACAGCAAAATTTTTACGTTGGGATATTTTTTCGCGCACTCCGCGTACTGGGGGAAATGGGCCTTGGGGTTGCTTTCATCCGTGTCCGCCCAGGGGTCGGTGGACACGATGGGATAGCCCCCGTCCTTCGGTTCGATTTTCCAGAAAGCGTGATTCACGCATCCCAAGCGATCCCAGGGCAGATTTTTCACCTGGCTCTGGCTGTCGGAATACACGTTCCAGTTGGGAAAATACACGGTCAAAAGGCAGTCCCCCTTTGCCTGGGCGGGCAGAAAACACAGCAGCAGGGCCAGGGCCGTCAGCAGCGTCACTACACGCCTGTAACTCCTTCGGTACATACAAACGTCCTCCTTTCGGGGCTTAGCTGTTTGCTTTTGTCGGGATATGCAGTATTTTAGCATTTCCATCGGCAAAACGCAATGGAAACTCTATACATTCCCGCAGATCACGCGTGAATTGAAATATACTTGCAACAAAAAAATTACAGTATCGACAGAAAAAAACAATATTCGTCGGCTATCATATAGGTGATTTCATTCGTACATACTGATGTACAAATGAAGGCAATCAAGTATTTTTGCAGTATTTTCCAATTGGTTTTTCCGGGGAAGGGGATCGACGGATGAGTGAGTTTGCCCTGTACTATATCGAAGCAAACGTTATTTGCATCATCGTGTTCGCAATTCTGCTGATCCATAATCATTTCAATCTGGACAGGCAGGAAAAGCAAATCAAATACGACCACGCGCTGACGATGTTCATGCTCTATTTCGCGGTGGACTGCTTCTGGGCCGCCATCGAGGCGGAGTTGCTTCCGAAAACACGGTTCACCGTCGCCGCCAACGATTTTCTGATCTATATTCTCATGGGCGCGACGATTTATTACTGGCTGGATTACGTGATGGCCTATGTGCAGGTTCCCCACCGGAACCGGCCCATCAACCGCTTTGCCGTGATCTTTCCTTTCCTGGTATCCACCGTTGTGTTGGTGCTGCAATACATTTTCGCCCCGTATACGCTGATCAGCGAAGCGCGGGAAACCATGCCTGGCTTCAGCGTCTATATGGTGGTGGTGCCCGATATTTACCTGGTGGCCATTCTCTTTTATACCATCCGCAAAGCGAAGGGCGAAGAAAACCCCCTGGAAAAGCAAAAGTATATCTTTATCGGCGTATTCCCCCTGGTGGTCATGGTGGGCGGGCTGATCGAGACGCTGTTTTTCCCGCATTTGCCCATTTACTGCTTCACCTGCCTGATTTTGATGCTGGTGTTCTACATCCAGGCCATCGAGATCCGCGTTTCCATGGATCCCCTGACGCACCTCAACAACCGGGGCCAGCTGATGCGCTATATTTCCCAGAAATCCAACCTGCATCCCGAGGGGCGGCAGACCTACGTGGTCATGATGGACATCGACGATTTCAAGGCCATCAACGATACTTACGGCCACGCCGAGGGCGACAAGGCCCTGGTGACCATCGCCAATTCCCTGAAAAAGGCCGTCAACCGGTACGGCATTCCCGCCTTTCTGGGCCGGTACGGCGGGGATGAATTCATCCTGATCGCCCACCCCGAAATCAAGGAGGAAATCGACCAGCTGATCCGCGTGACCCGCGAGGAAATCCGCCAGGAATGCGCGGACAGCGGCATTCCCTATCTCCTTTTCGTCAGCGCCGGGTATGACGAACTGAAGGAAAATCAGGATTCGGTGCAGAGCTGCATCCAGCGGGCGGACGAAAAGCTGTATCAGGACAAAAAAATCCGCAAGCTCCGCGCAAAGCAGGCCATGGCGCGGTAAAGCGGTCGATCAAATAGAAAAACGGAACAGGGAAGAGCAGCAATATGTCCATTCGTCGGGCGGCTGTCTGTATCTTCCCTGTTTTTTTATCCGGTTTTTTGACAATCCCTGCTTCCTCTGGTATAATGTACCCGTCTGCAATGCCGGTACCCTGATTGGGGCTGGACGCGGGCAAAAACGCATTCCCAAATTGCGTCAGGTATCTTTTTAAGAGCTTGAACGGAGGAAAAGAAAATGAAAAAGGACAAGACCCTGAAACTTTGCGAGTTTTCCATGCTTGTTGCCGTTGAGGTGGTGATGAGCCTGACCCCTCTCGGCTTTCTGAACCTTGGCTTTCTGTCGGCTTCCCTGCTGACGATTCCTGTGGCGGTGGGCGCCATTTTGCTGGGGCCGCTGTCCAGCACGCTGCTGGGCCTGGTATTCGGCGGGATCAGCTTTTATAAAGGGTTTTCCAGCACTTCCGCCATGACGGTAGCCATGTATTCCATCAGTATTCCCTATAGCTTTGCCGTAGCCGTTATCGGCCGGGTGCTGATGGGGTTATGCACGGGCCTGTTGGTTGCATTTACCCGCAAAAGGATGAAGAAAAAGAGCATCGCAGACAACATTGTGGGCAGCCTGGCCGCCCCACTGCTGAACACGGCCTTTTTCATGGGCCTGTTGATGCTTTTCTTTTATCATTCTGAATACATTCAGAATTTGATCGCTACCACGGGGATCAGCAATCCGTTCCTGCTGATCGGCATGATGGTGGGTGTGCAGGCGCTGATCGAAGCCGTGACCTGCGGCGTCATCGCTACGGCGGTCAGCAAAGCACTTCAAACCGCCCTGCACCGGGAATGAAGAAAATGAATGGAGAAAAGGGAAAAGATGCTGTTTACGATTGACGTGGGCAACACCAACATCAAAACCGCCCTGTTCGACGGGGCGGAAATGGTGCATTACTGGCGCCTGTCCACCACCCGGAAATACACCAGCGACGAAATGGGCGTGATGATCTCCCAGCTGTTCGATCATGAAGGGATCGACAGAAAGCAGGTAACGGGCATCGTCATGTCCTCCGTGGTGCCCACGGTGAATTTCACCGTGGAGCATATGTGCCGGGAATACTTCGGGATCGACCCTATGGCGGTGGGCCCCGGCGTGAAAACGGGCATTGATATCAAGTACGAAAATCCCCGGGAAATCGGCAGCGACCGTATCTGCAACGCGGTGGCGGCGTATTCCCTGTACGGCGGCCCCTGCGTGTATATCGACTTTGGCACCGCCACCACCTTCGGCGCACTGGACGGGAAAGGCTCGCTGCTGGGCGGCTGCATCTGCCCCGGCATCAAGCTCACCAGCGAAGCCTTGGTGTCCGGTACGGCCAAGCTGCCCCACTTTGAACTTCTCATGCCGGAAAAGGTGATCGGAAAAACCACGGTCGCCAACCTGCAGTCCGGCGTTATCAACGGCTACGTGGGCCAGGTGATCTATCTGGTGAACGAAATGCGCCGGGAAATGGGCTGCCCTGGGGCCAAGGTGATCGCCACCGGCGGCATGGCCCGGCTCATCGCCGCAAAATCCGGGGTGATTGACCATATCGACGGTTTGCTCACATTAAAAGGCCTGCGGCTGATCTATGAAAAGAATCAGCCCAAGGCATAACGGAGGGAAAGCATTATGCGCACGGTAACGGTTGGTTTTTTGGGCTGCGGCAACATCGGCTGCGGTGTGTGGAAGCTGCTGAACGAGTTTAAGGAAGATCTTCTGCACCGCAGCGGCGTGGTGTTCGATATCAAGCGCATCTTAGTGCGGGACGTACACAAAAAGCGGGACGCCATCGTGCCCGAAAATCTGCTCACCACCGATCCCAAAGAGGTGACGGACGATCCCGCCATCGAAATGGTGCTGGAATTCATGGGCGGCGAGGAACCCGCCACCCATTATATGCTCCGCGCCCTGGAAATGGGCAAAACGGTGGTCACGGCCAACAAAATGGCCCTGGCCCTCAACTGGCATATTTTGCAGGAAGCGGCGGAAAAGCACGGCAGCGGCCTGTATTACGAGGCCGCCGTCTGCGGCGCCATCCCCATCATCCGCACCACGGTGGACTCCCTCATGAGCAACCGCATCGAGGAAATGATGGGCATCGTGAACGGCACCACCAACTATATCCTCACCCGCATGAGCCAGG
>JAFSNT010000077.1 GCA_017443295.1 Clostridia bacterium | reverse complement strand
GTGGAGGTAAAAAGCACCGTTCTTTATGAATCTTCCCCCATCAATCGGCGCATAAACAATAACCTGATCCCCATCGAAACCATGGCGAATTTTATCCCCATGATCTTTTTCGCCATCGCCATGATTGTGGTCTATCTGTTCATGTCGCTGATGATCCGGCAATGCCGAAGGGAAATCGGCATCCTGCGCGCGCTGGGCTTTACCCGGTTCAGGGTGGTATCCCTTTTCTGCGGCGCGGGGCTCCTGGTCTCGCTGGGGGCCGTCGCTTTCGGGCTGGCCGTTTCCCTGGCGGTGCGGGGATACTTCGTGCATTACTTTTTTGACATCCTTTTCCCGCTGCCCGTTCACGTGCTGGTATTCAGCTGGCCCAAATTCCTGCTTTCCGCCGTGCTCACCCTGGCCGCCGTGGAAACGTCCACCGTCGTAAGCGCGCTCTCCATCAGCGGTATTCAGCCCTCGGAGGCCATGACCCGCGTAAAGCCCTCCGCCGTGAAAATCCCCCGTTTCGTCCGCTGGGCGCTCCGCGGCGCGTCCCCCTTCCTGAAATTCAGCGTCATTTCCCTTTTGCGGAACAGGCTTCGGTTCCTGTTTTCGGCGGTTTGCATAGCCGGTTCCGTCATGCTGATCTTTACCTCCCGTTCCCTGATCTCCTCGACCAACGAAATCCTGGACCGGACGTTTACGCGGAGCATCCATTACGACTGCCAGATTTTTATCGGCGAGAAGGAGGCGGACGATTTGCAGCGCGCCGTCGCGGCGCTTCCCTATGTTTCCGATGTGGAGCGCATGGATTATTATACCGCGTCCTTTTTCCTGAACGGGCATTCGGAAAGCGCCAAAGTAGCGGTGGTGCGGGAGAATACGCGCCTTCTGTCCGTGGAGGACCAAAAAAGAAACGTCCTTCCCATCACGGGGGACGGCGTGGTGTTGGAAAAACATCTGGCGGAAAGATTGGGGGCGTCCATTGGCGATACAGTGGAGGTGAACGGCGCGCCGCTGCGGGTCAGCGCGGTTTCCGAGCAATGCGCCGCCCGGTTCCAGTATATCGCCGATTCGCAGGCTTATGCGCTGGGCGATTGTACCCTGCGGTCCCTGATCTGCCATGTTCCGGTCGAATATGAATCCGAATTCATGGGATTCCTGGTGGAACAGGACGGTTATTTGTACGCGGTGTTCACCCATTCGGCCTATTCTTCCTGTTTATTCCTGCTGGAAGGAGCCAATTTAGCCTGTTGGATGCTGATCGTCATCGCAATGATCATCGGTCTGGTGATCGTGGTGAATACGTCCCAGACCAATCTGCTGGAACAGAAAAGAGAGCTGTGCGTGCTGCGTACATTGGGCTTTCAGCACGGCGAGCTTTCCCTGTATTGGTTCGCCCAATCCCTGCTGCATTTCCTGTGTTCCTGCGTGCTGGGGTTCCCGGCGGGCATCGCCATGGCGAAACGCGCGATACAGAATATGGAAATGGAGCTTTATACCTATACCTTCGTCAACAACCCCTGGGACTATGCCGT
>JAFSNT010000076.1 GCA_017443295.1 Clostridia bacterium | reverse complement strand
TCCGCTTACTATTCCTCCGGTGTTAAGATCGCCGACAAGCACATCGAAATCATCGTGCGCCAGATGCTGCGGAAGGTCCGCGTGGAAGACGCGGGCAACACCGATCTGCTGCCCGGCGGTCTGGTGGACATCTACGAATTCGAGCAGGCCAACGAAAAGACCATCATGGAGGGCGGCCGCCCGGCCATCGCCAAGCGCATCCTGCTGGGCATCACCAAGGCTTCCCTGGCCACCGATTCCTTCCTGTCCGCCGCTTCCTTCCAGGAAACCACCCGCGTACTCACCGAAGCCGCCATCAAGGGCAAGGTGGATCCGCTGCTGGGCCTGAAAGAAAACGTCATCATCGGCAAGCTGATCCCCGCCGGTACGGGCCTGAAGCGCTACAAGAACATCGAGCTGCAGGAAACCTACTGATAAAACCCCATCATTTCGGAGCGTGCCCCGCGAAAGGGCGCGCTCCTTTTTCATATTCCTTTCCCCCAGAGGATTGCAAAGGACGCGAAGCTGTGTATAATATAGATAGAGCAATTTGACTTCCGATCAAAAAAGGAGGGCGCGTCATGGAGATCGGAGCGCAATTCTACACCGTCCGTCAAACCTGCCAGAATCTGCCCGATTTTGCCGAAACCCTGAAAAAGGTGGCCGATATCGGCTACCGCAACGTGCAGATTTCCGGCACCTGCCCCTTCCCCGCCCAGTGGCTGAAAGAAAACCTGGACAGAAACGGCCTCAAGTGCGTGCTGACCCACACCCCCGTGCCCCGGCTCACCGGTGAACTGGAGCAGGTGATCCGGGAACATGAAATCTTCGGCTGCGATCACATCGGCCTTGGCTGGTGGGCCTTCGACCCGGAAAAGGACATGAGCTATGACCAGTGGATGGCTATTTTCCCGCCCATCGCTAAGAAAATCGCTCAGGCGGGCAAGCTGTTCATGTACCACAACCACGACCAGGAATTCAAAAAGTATGAAGGCAAGCTGATTCTGGAGCGCCTGATGGAAGCCCTGCCCCCCGAAGAGATGGGCTTCACGGTGGACACCTTCTGGGTGCAGGCGGGGGGCGGCGATCCCGCCCAGTGGCTGGAAAAGCTGGCGGGCCGCATCCCCTGCATTCACTTAAAGGATTACTCCTATGGCCGCAAAATGGCGGTGGTGGGCGAAGGCAACATTAACTTTGCCCGCGTCTTTGAAAAAGCGGAGGCGGGCGGCACAAAGTATATGCTGGTGGAGCAGGACGACTGCAACGGCGAAGATCCCATCGACTGCCTGCGGCGCTCCTATCTGTATCTGCACAGCTTTGGATTCAATTGATGATTGGAGGATAAAAAATGGCAGCATTTGTACGCTTAGGCATCATCGGCATCGGCAACCAGGGCAGCGGCTACGCCCGGCACATCGCCCTGGAGAACTGGTGCCCCGAAATCAAACTGACGGCCATCGCCGACAAGAACCCCGCCCGGGTGGAATGGGCAAAGAACACCCTGCCCGCCGACGTGACCTGCTTCGGCGACGCCATTGAAATGCTGGACAGCGGGCTGATCGACGCCTGCGTGGTCTCCATCCCCCATTACGATCATCCCAAGTACGTGATGGAATGCATGAAGCGGGGCATTCACGTCATGTGCGAAAAGCCCGCCGGCGTGTACACCAGGCAGGTGCGGGAAATGAACGAGGAAGCCAAAAAGCACCCCGAAGTCGTGTTCGGCATGATGTTCAACCAGCGCACCAACTGCCTGTACCGCAAAATGCGGGAGCTGGTGCAGAGCGGCAAGTACGGCCGGGTGCGCCGGGCCAACTGGCTGATCACCAACTGGTACCGCAGCCAGTTCTACTATGACAGCGGCGACTGGCGCGCCACCTGGAGCGGCGAGGGCGGCGGCGTGCTGCTGAACCAGTGCCCCCATCAGCTGGATCTGTGGCAGTGGATCTTGGGCATGCCCAAAAAGGTGCAGGCCTTCATGCGCTACGGCCAGTGGCACGATATTGAAGTGGAGGACGACGTGACCGCCCTCATGGAATACGAGGACGGACACACCGGCGTGTTCATCACCTCCACCGGCGACCCTCACGGCAGCAACCGCTTTGAAGTGCAGATGGACGGCGCGCAGCTCATCGCCGAAAACGAAAAGCTGTACGTGCTGGAATTTGACCAGCTGGAGCAGGAATGGACCAAGACCAACACCGCCCCCTTCGGCGCTGTGCCCGCCCACGAAATCGAAGTGGAAACCGACGGCCAGAACCCCCAGCATCAGGGCGTGTTCAACGCCTGGGCCGCCGCCATTCTGCGGGGCGAACCCATGGTGGCGGGCGGCGAAGAGGGCATCAACGGCCTGACCCTCTCCAACGCCATGCATTTGTCCGCGTTCCTGGGCAAGCCCGTGGAACTGCCCCTGGATGAAAACCTGTATTACGACGAGCTGATGAAGCGCGTGGCCACCTCCCGCCGCAAGGAAGGCGGCAAGGCCGTGTTCGCCGATACCGCAGGCACCTACGGGGGAGCCAAATAAAAGTGAAAAGTGGAGAGTGAAAAGTGAAAATGAAAATGCTGCTAATCCTTTTGAAATTGCGGCATCATCATAAAATTTCACTTTCCACTTTTCACTTTCCACTTTCAAAACAATGGAGGAAACGTCTTTCCCGGCGTTTCCTCCATTGTTGTTTTTAGCTTTCGTCAGGCGTTCTTGCCCAGGGCGAAGGCTTTTTTGTTTAACTCCAGGAATTTGGCGGGGACGATGGCCTCCATGGCCTGCATCCAGGCTTCCTCCGGCAGATCGAAGTAGTGGGACAGGCGGCCCATGAGTACGATGTTCACAGCCTTGCTGCTGCCCGCCTGCTTCGCCAGGGCCAGGCAGTCCAGGGCGTCCACCTTCACGCCCGCGGCCTTCATTTTTTCCACCAGGTTTTCGGGATAGGTCATGGCCCCGGTGATCACAGGCATGGGGTCGATCTGCTGGGTGGAGGTGACGATCTGCCCGCCGGGCTTTAAGAAGGAAATCCACCGCGCGGCCTCCAGCAGCTCAAAGGACACGATAAAGTCCGCCTCCCCCTTGTCGATGACGGGGGACGCCACCCGGTCGCCATAGCGCACGTAGGTGACCACGCTGCCGCCGCGCTGGCTCATGCC
>JAFSNT010000013.1 GCA_017443295.1 Clostridia bacterium | reverse complement strand
CTTCGTGTTCAGCACCATCAAGAGCGACGCGTCCGCCTGGCAGTCCACCAAGGTGGGTCCCGGCCCCGCGCCCATCGAAACGGACGAGGGCTGGCTGCTGATCTATCACGGCGTGATCACCACCTGCAACGGCTTTGTGTACCGCATGGGCGTGGCCCTGCTGGATCAGGACGAACCCTGGAAGGTGAAGTACCGCAGCAAGGACTATTTGATGGCCCCCTGGGAGCTGTACGAGTGCGTGGGCGACGTGCCCAACGTGGTGTTCCCCTGCGCCGCCCTGACCGATAAGGACACCGGCCGCATCGCCATCTATTACGGCTGCGCCGATACCGTCACGGGGATCGCGTTCACCACGGTGGACGAGCTGGTCACGTTCGCGAAAGAACATTCACTGTAAGCAAAAAGGTAGGAAGTAGGAGGTAGGAGGTAGGAGGTTCATCTTGTCTGCCAAAGAAATCCAACTTGGTTTCTTTGTACCAACAAAATAAACCTCCTACCTCCTACTTCCAACCTCCTACCTCCCTAAAAGAAGGAGGAACGCCCCCATGCCCATGTTTTTTCTGGATAAGCGGGCGCAGGTGATCTGCGACGAGCTGAAAAAAGAGTCCGTCCGGCAGAAGGTGCTGATCGAAAGCTGGGAAGTGAAGGAAGGCAACTTCATCCGGCCCGAGGACGCGGCGGCGGCGGAAGCGCCTTTCCAGCCCTTCGACGCCCGCACCATGCACTGGTACGGCCCGGACAAGCATTACTGGTTCCGCACCCGCATCACCGTGCCGGAATCCTTTGACGGCAGGCCCCTGTGGCTCAACGTGCGCACCCAGATCGAGGAATGGGACGACGCGAAGAATCCCCAGTTCCTTTTGTTCGTGGATGAGGATGTGGCCCAGGGCATTGATATGAACCATCGGGACGTGCTGATTACGGAGCACGCCCAGGCGGGCCGGACGTATTGGCTGAACCTGCAAAGCTACACCGGCACCCTGCACAGCGAATTTCGCCTGCTGGTGGAAATGCGGGAAATCGACCCCGAAATCGCGGGCCTGTACTGGGATATGCAGGTGCCGCTCCAAGCCTTTTCCCGCATGCCGGAGGAAAGCCAGAGCCGCCTGGATTTAACGCGGGTCATCAACGATACCGTGAACCTGCTGGATTTGCGCCATCCCTATTCCGAAGCGTACTTTGCCAGCATCCGGGAGGCCAGGGCGTACATTCAAAAGCATTTGTATGAGGAATTGGGCGGCCACGACGACGTGATCGCCACCTGCATCGGCCATACCCATATCGACGTGGCCTGGTGGTGGACCGTGGCCCAGACCAGGGAAAAGGTGTGCCGATCCTTTGCCACGGTGTTAAAGCTCATGGACGAGTACCCCGATTATCGCTTCATGTCCAGCCAGCCCCAATTGTACGCTTTCCTGAAAGAGCGCCATCCCGAGCTGTTCGCCCAGATCAGGCGGCAGGTGCAGGCCGGGCGCTGGGAGCCGGAGGGCGGCATGTGGGTGGAGGCCGACACCAATTTGACCTCCGGCGAAAGCCTGATTCGCCAGTTCCTCCACGGCAAGCGGTTTTTCAAGGAAGAATTTGGGGTGGACAATAAAATTTTGTGGCTGCCGGACGTGTTCGGCTATTCCGGCGCCCTGCCCCAGATCATGAAAATCTGCGGCATCGAGTATTTCATGACCACCAAGCTGGCCTGGAACCAGTTCAATAAAATGCCCTACGACACCTTCCTGTGGCGGGGCATCGACGGAACGGAAATCCTGTCCCACCTGATCACCACCTTAGGCGTGGGCCAGCCCGCCAGCAACTTCTTCACCACCTACAACGGCATGCTGCATCCCGACGCCATCATGGGCGGCTGGGAACGCTACCAGCAGAAGGACATCAACAACGATATTCTGATTTCTTACGGCTACGGCGACGGCGGCGGCGGCCCCACCCGCGAAATGCTGGAAACCTCCCGGCGCATGGAAAAGGGCGTCGCCGGCATTCCCAAGGTACGTCAGGCCTTCGCCCGCACGTTCTTTGACGAACTGCGCCAGCGCGTCAAGGACAGCAAACGCCTGCCCACCTGGGAAGGGGAGCTGTACTTCGAGTACCACCGGGGCACCCTCACCTCCATCGGCCAAAACAAGCGGGGCAACCGCAAGGCGGAAATTGCCCTGATGGATCTGGAAACCATCGCCGCCCTGACCAAGGATTTGAAGGCATACCCCGACGAAGCCCTGGATTCCCTGTGGAAAACCGTACTCATCAACCAGTTCCACGACATTCTGCCCGGTTCCTCCATCCGGGAGGTGTATGAGGTCTGCAAGTTAGAATACGCTCAGGTGCAGGCCGAAATCGCCAAGCTGGAGAAGGAACGGCTGGCCCTCCTGGCCCCCGCCTCCGAAAACGTGACCGTGGTGAACACCAAAGGCTTCTCCGCCGACGAAATCGTGAATTTGGGCGCGGTGGACGCCGCGTCCCTGGTGGACGGGGAAGGCCGGGTGTGGCCCGTGCAGCAGACGGCGGACGGCGCGGTGGCCTACCTGGAAAGCCTGCCCGCCAAGGGGTACAAAACCTACGCGGTTTCCCAGGAACCGGCGGAAGAAAGCAATCCCTTCACGATCCGGGAGAACGGCATCGAAACGCCCTTCTATTCTTTGGACTTCGACCGCCAGGGCATGATCGTTCGGCTGTACGACAAGGAAGAAGATCGGGACGCCCTGGTGCCCGGAAAGCGCGGCAACCTCATGCGCATGTACGAGGACAAGCCCATTTACTTTGACGACTGGGACATCGACATTTACTATTCCGAAAAGGGATGGGACGCGGTTGACGTGCGGCGCATGGAATGGGTCGAAAAAGGCCCCGTCCGCGCCACGCTTTTGCTCGAACGGGAAATCAGCGGGTGTACCATCAAGCAAAACATTCATTTCTACGCCGACACCCGCCGCATCGACTTTGAAACCGTGCTGGACTGGCACGTACATCAGCACATCCTGAAAGTCTATTTCCCCACCGCCGTGCATGCCGACGAAGCCACCTTCGATATCCAGTTCGGCAATG
>JAFSNT010000075.1 GCA_017443295.1 Clostridia bacterium | reverse complement strand
CTGGACGCCGTCAGCGAGCGGCAGGTACAGGAGGCCATCGACGCTGTCATGGGCCGCTGCACCGTGGTCATGGTAGCCCACCGGCTTTCCACCCTGCGCCGGGCCGACGACATTTACAGGCTCGATCACGGGAAGCTGCGCCGCTATGACAGCTTTGAACAGGTGGTTCGGGATATGGAAGGAGAGAGCAAAGCGTGATCGACAGGCAGCGGGCCGAAAGGGCGTTTCGGGCGTACACGGCGCGATATGATCTGAACAACAGCATGATTCGCCACAAGGTGGAGCATACCTTCCGGGTGGCGGGGAACTGCGAGCGCATCGCGGAAAGCCTGGGCATGAACGGCGAGGACGTGGCGTTTGCCTGGTTTTTGGGTCTGCTCCACGATATCGGGCGCTTTGAGCAGGTGCGAAGTTTTGGCACCTTCATTGATTCCGTGTCCGTGGATCACGCGGAATTCGGCGCCGATCTGCTGTTTCGGGAAAACCTGATCCGGGAGTTTTTGACTGAAGATTTCCCGGAGGCAGAAATGGGCCTTTTGGAAACGGCCATCCGGCAGCACAACAAGCTGACCCTGCCCGAAGGGCTGGACGAACGCACCGGCTGCTTCTGCGACCTGATCCGGGACGCGGACAAGGCGGACATTTTTCGCGTGGTGGCCGAGCTGCCCTTTGAGGAACGCATCGGAACGAGCAAGGGGCTGTTTCAGGAGGGGGAGGAGGCCAGCGAGGCGGTGATGGACTGCGTGCGGGCGCATCGGTGCGTGCCCCGCGCCCTCCGCAAAACCCGCTTCGAGGGGAGTATTTCTCACTGCTGCCTGGCCTTTGAGCTGGTCTTCCCGGAAACCCGTCGCATCGTCCGGGAGCAGGGATTTTTGACCCGTTTGCTTTCGGATCGCGGCGCGGATGGGCAACCGCTGTGGAACGCGAAAGAATGTGCGCAGCTGCGTACAGTGCGGCGTGAAATCGAAGCCGCCTTTGGAGAACCTTTGGACGAAGCGTGACCGGAAGGAGAGGGGCAAATGATACTTGCATTGTACGGCGCGGGGGCCATGGGCCGCGAGTTCAAGTATATGGCGGATGAAAGCGGGAAATGGCCGGAAATCGTGTTTATTGACGACCACGCGGAAACGGAGCGGCTTTTGGGCTGCCCCGTCTATCGGTTTCAGCAGTTCCGCGCCCGGTTTGCCCCGGCGGATGTTCGCTTCGTGGTCGCCATCGGGGAACCGAAGTTCCGGCGGGAAGCCTTTGAACGGATGGCCCGGGCGGGGTATACGGGGGGCGTGCTGGTTCATCCCTCCGCCTATATCAGCCCGGACGCGGCGGTCGGTGAAGGAACGGCAATTTGCCACGGCGCGTTTATCGGCTCCCAGGCCAAAATCGGAAACAACTGCTATTTTTCCAGAAACGCTTCCGTGGGCCACGACGCCGTGATCGGCGCTCATACCCGGCTGGGAGTGAATGCCTTTATCGGCGGCCATGCAGTGATCGGCGAAAACGCCTTTATCGGCGCGGGGGCGCTGCTGCGGGATCGCATTCAGTTCGGCTCTTCCAGCGTGGCGGCGCTGGGGGCCGCCGTGTTTGACGACGTGCCCGACGGCGTCACCGTGATCGGCAACCCCGCCCGCATCGCGGGGGACGGAGCGGGGAACGCCGTTTACGCGCCCAGCAAAAAGCTGGAGGAAAGCGGGGAGCGGGCGGAGGAAAAGAGCGTGCCGGAGCGCTACTGGGAGGTATTTTCCGCCTGCTTTGAGGGCGTCGAATTTAACCCCGTCGCCTTCAAATACCACGACGCGGGCTGGGATTCCGTGGCCCATATGACGCTGATCAGCAAGCTGGAGGAGGCCTTCGGCGTTTCCTTCAAGGGCCGGGAGGCCATGCGGCTGAAATCCTACGGCGAAGGGCTGAACCTGATCAAAACCAAGCTGGAACAGGCGAACGGGGGGCAGAAACCGTGAACAGACTTTGGGATTTCAGCGCGTTCGGCAAAAAAGCGGCGCTGATCGACGATACCGGCGTCACCCTGCGCTACGACGAATTGGAAGCGCTGCAAAATCAGCTCTCCGAAACCGTGGGTTCCGGGGAACTGACGCTGATGCTGTGCGAAAACAGCCTGGGCGCGCTGGCGGGCTGCGCCGCGCTGCTCAACGGCGGCCGCCCCATGCTGCTGCTGTCGGCGGCGCTGCCCCAGGACATGCGCAAGCAAATCATGAACACCTACCGCCCCGGCCTGGTGTACGCGCCCAAGGCCCTGCGGGGCGAATGCGCCCACATGCGGGAAATACGGGAAATCGACGATTACATTCTGTTCCGCACCAATTACGCCGAAGCGTATCCGCTGCATCCGGCGCTGGCCCTCATGCTGACCACCTCCGGCTCCACGGGGTCGGTGAAATTCGTGCGCCAGTCCTGGGACAATCTGCGCGTCAACGCCCGCCTGATCGCGGATTATCTGCGCATCACCGAGGCGGAGCGCACCATCACCGCCCTGCCCATGAATTATACCTATGGCTTTTCCATTTTCAGCGCCAATCTGCTGAAGGGCGGGGCCATGATCGTGACCCGCCAGGGGGTTATGGACGAGGGTTTTTGGGATTTGTTTGAAAATGAGCGCGTGACCGCCTTCCACGGCGTTCCCAACACCTACGAGATGCTGCACCGGCTGGACTTTTTCTGTGAGGATTTCCCAGACCTAAAGCTCCTGACCCAGGCGGGGGGCAAGCTGAACCGGAACCTGCATGCGTATTTCGCCCAGTACGCCCGGGATTATGGCAAGCGGTTCGTCGTCATGTACGGCCAGAGCGAAGCCACGGCGGCCATCAGCTATTTGCCCGCCGAAAAAGCGCTGGATAAGCCCGGTTCCGTTGGCATCGTTGTTCCGGGCGGGGAAATCGAATTGATCGACGGGGAAGGAAAGCCCATTCAAGCCGCCCGCGTCCCCGGCGAACTGGTCTACCGGGGGGAAAACGTGGCCCTGGGCTACGCCGCCTGCGGGGACGATCTTGCCCGGGGCGACGACTGGCGCGGGACGCTCCGCACCGGCGATATCGCCCAGCGCGACGAAGACGGCTTCCTGTATATCACCGGGCGCATCAAGCGCTTCCTCAAAGTGGCGGGCCTCCGGATCAGCTTAGACGAAATCGACGAAAAGGTCATGAATGACATCCACGTCCGGTGCGTGAGTTCCGGCGTGGACGATCATCTGGTCATCTTCGTTTTGACCGAGGAAGACAAAGCCGCCGTCCGGGATTTCATTCGGGAAAAGATCAGCGTGGTGCGCCCTTCGTTCCAGGTCGTTCAGATCGACGCTTTCCCCACCAACGAAGCGGGAAAAATCCTGTACGGCACGCTTCAGGAAAGGGCCAAGCAATTTATACCGTAATAAAAACCGCCGTAAATCCACGATTTACGACGGCTCTGGCGCGCCTGGCGCGATTCGAACGCGCGGCGTTCCGCTTAGGAGGCGGACCCTCTATCCTGCTGAGGTACAGGCGCAGGCTGCGTTTTAACCCTCGCCAGGGAGCGCTTGCTTTACGCGAAAGATATTATAGCATATTATCCGGCCCGGCGCAAGGGCCGGATTTTTGTGCTTCGCTCATTAGGCTTCCGCTTTTTCCCCGTCGGTTTCTTCGGCTTCTTCGTCCTCGGGGTCGGCCTCCGGGGCGGGGACGGCGCGCGGCACGCGATCCTCCTTCACCAGACGGCGCACCACCAGGAAGCCCATGCACAGCAGCGCGGCGATCATGCCCGCGTACACGGCCTCGTCGGGCCAATTGGTTTTATCCAGGGCAAATTCCGCGCCCACCAGCACGCCCACGCCCAGCAGCAGCAAAATGATTTCCAGAACGATGGTTTTGGCGCCAAGGCCCCGTTTGCCGCCCCGGATCAGTCCGCCCACCAGCACGCCTAACAGCAGCACGCCGTAGCCCATCTGGGACACCCGGGCAAAGGTGAACAGGAACAGGGCGTCGTCATGCCGCAGACTGTCCGGCATGATCTGGGAAACGCACAAAAGCGCCAGGGCGATGCCGCCCAGCGTGCCCTTTTTCCGGCAAAAGCGGCCCGCGATGAGCAGCGCCAGGGTAATCAGCGCCGCCAGCACCGCTTCGATAAAGCAGACGGACAGCAAATGGGCGCCCCAGCTGTTTTCGATGGCAAAGGGAACGCGGCAAAACGCCTCGTTCGTCAGCGTATCGCCAAAGCCGGTGCCGCCCAGGGGTTCCACCAGCCGCACCCAGGCGAAAAACGCCAGACCGGGCACGGCGGCGCTGTCCAGCAGGGCCAGGCCGCTTTTCCCGGAAACGGCTCCCACCAGCAGGGCGGCCAGCAGCACGCCTAAGATCGCCCCGATCACGTTCAGGCTGCCCTGGTTCAAATCCAGGAACGGGGAAAAGCCCATAAAATCCCCCATGGGATCGTAAAACAGGTCGTCAAACCGCACGGCGCAGAAGACCGCCCGGCCCAGCAGCAGCCCCAGCGCGCCGGACAGCGCCGAAAAGAAAATTGCGCTGCCATCCCCCGCCCCGAACTTATGGGCGCGGTACACCGTCCATACGCACGCCACCAGCGCGCCAAACGTCACGCAGAACGCGAAGAAGGAAATACTTCCGCCCCAGGGAAGGCTCACCATGCTCATACCGTTCATCTCACTTTACCAGCGTCGCAAAATAGATGATATCGCTCAAGTCCCGCTCCCCGACATCGGTGCTGTTCATCTTCATATATTTCAGATTCCCGTTTTTATCCGGACCCTTAAAAATCAGCTCGGCGCTGTTCCCGCCGTCCATATTGTAGGCCAGGATGCAGCCGTTTTCGCTCAGCTGTTTTCCGAGCAGCTCGCATAAGGAGGCGAAATCGAAAATGGTCAGGCCCACGTCCTCGCCCGACTGGGGGCCGCTGCAGGCGACCACCATATATTCCAGGGGGCCCAGCTGGGCGATGGCGGTGCGCTGGGTGTGCTTATACGAGCCGATATATTTGTTTAAATAGTCCGTCGAGATCACGCTTTCGCCGTTCTGCACCAGCACGGGGCCGAAGCAGAACACCTGATACATTTCCTCCTGATGCGCCTGCAGGTAGGCCTTATAATCGGCGGCGGTGCAGCCGGGCTGAACGGACCAGTTGCCCTGCTTGTCGGCCACATAGGAATCGGCGTCCCTGGGGCTGTTGGGCAGCACGGAAAAATTGCCCTGCTTGTCGATCAGCAGCAGATCCTTGGTGCCGTTCGCCTTGTTGCGAATCTGCTTGCATTGGCGCATGACCACCAGACACTGATCGGACTTGGTGTAGTAATCCCCGTTGATCGCCACCACGGCGTTGACGTTCTCCGCAATGATGCTCCCCCGGAATTCGCTGTGCGAGTTATTGGCAAAGTAGCCGTTGGCGGAGGCGGTGCGCAGCTGGGAAGGATCGGAAATCTTGATATGGGCGCATACATATTCCGTTTCTTCATAATTTCCGTAATAAATCTTCACGGAAATGGACGCGTCACGATATTCCGTATCGGAAATATACGCCGCGTCCTTGGGCGCGGGGCCGATGGCGTTGCTGTCCATTTGCAGCGGCTCCAGCGTTTCCGCGCAGGCGCCGGCAATGCGGCAAACGCATACCAGGACGATGATCAGCACTCTTTTCCAGGCCGTGAGCATGAATGAAAATCTCCTTCTAATCAGCAGTACAGCAATGTTTAACATATCATATATATGCCAAAAAATCAAGCCGTTTGAAAAATGTTCATATTTCCCGAAAACGGTCGTTTTTTCCAAACGAAGGATGTGAAAATTCCGGGCGGCGTTCGCTCTGCGCCTGTTTTTTTCCTGTTTTTCGCTTTACAAGCGGCGATTCCTGCGTATAATTGTATACACAAATTCAGATGGATTCGTATTCCGGCACACCCGTGCCGGATAAAGCAGGAAGGAGCGCAACCCATGCTGGAGATTTCCCAGAAAACCAACCTACTGGAGCAGAAAAATTATCGCTACGCCCTGCAGGACGTGGCGGAACCCAACCTTTACCGGGATATTTATGATTATGAAAGCGTACCCAAGGTGCCCTTCAACCATCGGCGGGTGCCCATGGGCATGCCGGAGGAGATTTGGATCTCGGACACCTCCTTCCGGGACGGCCAGCAGTCCGTGGATCCCTACACCGTGGACCAGATCGTGGACCTGTACAAGCTGATGAGCAGGCTGGGCGGCCCCTACGGCATCATCCGGCAGACCGAATTTTTCATTTACAGCAAGAAGGACCGGGAAGCCGTGGCGCGGTGCCAGGAGTTAGGGCTGAAATTCCCGGAGATCACCACCTGGATCCGGGCCACCAAGGAAGATTTCAAGCTGGTGAAGGACTTAGGCATCCGGGAAACGGGCATTCTGGTTTCGTGCAGCGATTACCACATCTTCAAGAAAATGAAGCTGACCCGCCGCCAGGCCATGGAAAAGTATCTGGAGACGGTGGCCCTGGCCTTCGAGGCGGACGTCATGCCCCGATGCCACTTGGAGGACATCACCCGGGCGGACTTTTACGGCTTCGTGGTGCCCTTCGTCAACGAGCTGATGAAGATGAGCCGGGACGCGGGCATTCCCGTGCGCATCCGCGCCTGCGACACCATGGGCTACGGCGTGCCCTACCCCGAAGTGGCGCTGCCCCGCAGCGTGCCGGGCATCGTGTACGGCCTGCAGCACTATTCCGACGTGGAAAGCAACTATTTGGAATGGCACGGCCACAACGATTTTTACAAGGCCGTATCCAACGCCTCCACCGCCTGGCTGTACGGCGCCAGCGCCGTGAACTGCTCCCTGCTGGGCATCGGGGAGCGCACGGGCAACATCCCCTTAGAGGCCATGGTGTTTGAATACGCCTCTCTGCGCGGCAGCATGGACGGCATGGACCCCACCGTGATCACCGAAATCGCTGATTACTTCAAGCGGGAAATGGGCTACAAGATCCCGCCCATGACCCCCTTCGTGGGCCGCAATTTCAACGTGACCCGGGCGGGCATCCACGCCGACGGCCTGCTCAAGGACGAGGAAATCTACAACATCTTCAACACGAAGAAGCTGCTGAACCGTCCCGCTTCGGTGCTGATTTCCAAAACCTCCGGTCTTGCGGGCATCGCCTACTGGATCAACGAAAACTATCAGCTCACCGCCAGCGAAGCCGTGTCCAAGCAGGACCCCATGGTGATCGCCCTGAAAGCCTGGATCGACGAACAGTATGACGCGGGCCGTCAGGCCGCCATGTCCACCCACGAGCTGGAAACCAAGATCGAAGAGCTTTCGGGTGGGAAACTGGCAAGACTGTAAACAGGTTGAAGGTAGGAAGTAGGAGGTAGGAGGTAGGAAGTTTGTTTTGCAAATAGGACGGGAGCATGCATCTTTATGAACAAGATAAAACCTTCTACCTCCTACTTCCTACCTCCTACCTCAAATCATGAACACGAGGAGGCAACAACGTGGAGCATAAAATGATTTCCATCGCCGATCAGGTGTTTGAGGAACTGGAACGGGACATCCTGTCCGGCGTGTACGAGCGGGACGAAATCATCACGGAGATCAAGCTCAGCGAAGCGCTGGGCGTCAGCCGCACCCCCATCCGGGAAGCCCTGCGCCGCCTGGAGCAGGAACACATCATCGAACCCACCAGCAAGGGCGCCCGGGTGATCGGCATTTCCCGGGACGATATCGCCGATATCTGCGAAATCCGCCTGCGGCTGGAAGGGCTGGCGGCCCGCTGGGCGGCGGAACGGGCGGATCAGGCGGGCGTGCAGTCCTTAAAGGAAACCCTGGATCTGCAGGAGTTTTACACCCAGAAGCAGGACCCGGAAAGCATCAAAAACGCCGACAGCCGCTTCCACCAGACCCTGTACGCCCTGTGCGGCAGCCATTGCATGCAGGATACGCTGGAACCGCTGCACCGCAAGCTGCTCAAATACCGCCGGGTGTCCGTTTCGGCCCACAGTCGGGCGGAAAAATCCCTGGAAGAACACCGGGCCATTTATGAAGCCATCGCCGCCCACGACGGTTCCCGGGCGGAAGCGCTGACCATCTATCACGTGCAGAACGCCCGGGACAGCATTCTGCAAAGAGCCATCCCATCCTGACCGACGCGATCATCCCCCCCACTTATGCGCAAACTGCCGAACAACATCAAGGAGGAAAAAAACATGTACGAGGAAATGATCGAAAAATCCGTAGCCCATTATCGCGACCTGCTGGAATCTCAAATCAAGCGGGCGGAAAACCTGAACAACGCCCCGGCGCTGGAAAAGAAGGATAAGCTGGTCATCGGCGTGGTAGGCGGCGACGGCATCGGCCCCATTATTACGGCCCAGGCCCAGCGGGCGCTGGAAGCGGCGCTGAAGGACGAAATCGCCGCGGGCAAAATCGAGCTGCGCACCATCGACGGCCTGACCCTGGAAAACCGCTTAGCCGTTGGCAAAGCCGTGCCGGACGACGTGCTGGCCGAAATCAAGGCCTGCGACGTGCTGCTCAAAGGCCCCACCACCACCCCCTCCGGCGGCGCGATGATGGAAAGCGCCAATGTGGCCCTGCGCCGGGAATTGGATCTGTTCGCCAACTGCCGCCCCGTCTGCGTGCCTGAACAGGGCATCGACTGGATGTTCTTCCGGGAAAACACCGAGGGCGAATACGCCATCGGCGGCAAGGGCATCGAAATCCCCGGCCTGCTGACCATGGACTTTAAAGTGACCACCGTGGCGGGCACCCGCCGCATTGCCCGGGCCGCCTTTGAATACGCCCGGAAGAACGGCAAAACCCACGTGGCGGTCGTCACCAAATCCAACATCATGAAAAAAACCGACGGCATGTTCTCCATCCTGTGCCGCGAGATGGCCGCCGAGTATCCGGACATTGAGACGGAAGAATACTTTGTGGACATCATGAGCGCCAATCTGATCAAGCCCTCCATGCACAGCAAGCTGCAGGTGTTCGTCATGCCCAACCTGTACGGCGATATCCTCACCGACGAAGCGGCCCAGATCCAGGGCGGCGTGGGCACCGCGGGCAGCGCCAACATCGGCGACCGCTACGCCATGTTCGAGGCTATCCACGGCTCCGCTCCCCGCATGATCGCCCGTGGCGCGGGCGATTACGCCAACCCGGAAAGCATTCTCCGCGCCGCCGTCATGCTGCTTCAGCACATCGGCATGCCGGATAAGGCCGCGAAGCTCACCGCCGCCATCGAGACCGCCAACCGGAACGCCCCCATCACCGGCACGGCGGAGGGCTGCACCTGCGCCCAGTTCGGCGACGCGGTAGTCGCAGCGCTGGCATAAACCTGTATTGACTTCTGAAAGCGGAAGAAAACGCGTTTTGCGTTCCTTCCGTTTTTTTCTTGCGAATCGGAGAAGTTCGCTGTATAATATGGGTGGAAATTCTGATTCCAATACGAATGCGAAGCAAGTATTGCGAGGTGTTTATTATGCCGGTTCCAAAGTATTATGAATATTATGTTCCTGTACTGCAAACAATTGATGACGGCGAAATTCATTCAAATTCAGAAATAAAGAAGGAAGTTGCTGTTCTATTAAATCTAACAGATGAAGACTTGTTGGAACGTTTGCCAAGCAATACCCAAAGCGTATTTGATAATCGTTTAGGCTGGGCGAAAGCACGTCTAAAAAAGGCCGGGTTGTTGATTTCTCCTCGAAAAGCTTCTTATCAGATTACTGATGAAGGAAAAAGAGTGTTTCATTCTGGCGTCGAAATTACCGACCAGTATTTAGCTGAACACTACCCCGCTTATGCGGAGTTTATACGATATAACAGAATAAACCGTGAACCGGGCGAGAATCAGGTGGTTCAGTCTGATCTTGACACACCTCAAGAAGTTTTTGTTCACGCATTTGAAACTATAAACAATCAGTTGGCCGATGATTTAATGTCAGAAATCATGAATCAATCTTCTGTGTTTTTTGAAAATCTTGTTGTTGACTTAATGAAAGCAATGGGTTATGGGGAAGGATTTGTAACACGAGCAACAAACGATAACGGAATTGATGGTATCATGCACGAGGATAAACTCGGTTTTAATCTGATCTATATTCAAGCAAAAAAATGGAATCCTGATAAAACAATAAATCGTCCAGATATACAAACATTTGCCGGGGCAATGATGGGGCCTCCGAGAATTGAAAAAGGATTATTTATCACCACCGCAAAATTCTCTCCAGGCGCAAAAGCATTTGCTGACGCACAGCACATTATTCTTATTGATGGAAAAAAACTCACAGAGCTAATGATCGAGCATGAAGTGGGCGTATCCACCCAGAAAACATACAGCGTAAAGCGGATCGACTCGGATTACTTCGGTTAAAGAAAAGAACGGCTGCCCCGATCATAGGGCGGCCGTTCTTCTGTTATTTCGCTTGCTTATCCCTTCACCGTTCCGTCGGCGTTGAACAGGGGCAGCTTTTCCAGGTAGATGATATCGTCCCGCTCGGTGGCGTCGCCCTCGGCTAAGATGGCCATTTTGCCCACGATGTTGCCGCCCGCCTGCTTCACCAGTTCTTCGATGGCCCGCAGGCTTTCGCCGGTGGAGATCACGTCGTCCACGATCAGCACGCGCTTGCCCTTCATGTATTCCGCGTCGTCGCCGTCTAAGCACAGGGTCTGCTCATGGTCGGTGGTGATGGAATGTACCTTCACGGTGAACACGTTTTTCATGTACAGCTTGGGGGCCTTCCGGGCCAGCAGATAGCGGTTGGTGCCCGCCTGCCGCGCCATTTCATAGCCCAGAGGAATGCCCTTGCTTTCGGCGGTGATCAGCACGTCGTATTCCGGGGCTTTTTTCAGCAGCTCCCGGGCGCAAGCCACGGTCAGTTCCACGTCGCCGAAAATCACGAACGCGCCGATGTACAGGTCGTCCGTCACCGGGCACAGGGGCAGTTCGCGCTTGAGGCCCGCGATGGTCATGGGATAAGTCATGCTCATGGAGAATCCATCCCTCTCAATATTGTAATCATGGTAACAAGAAATTGTTACCACTTATTTTAGCAGGATTCTCCACGGTTTGTCAATCGGTGATTTGATCGTATTGGTTGACCCCAAGCCCCCCAGGAAAGCCACAAAAACCCTTTTCACCAAGAGCGTTTTGTGCGAAAACAATATAAAACTGATTTGTTTTCAGATCGGGGCTGCCGTGCGGCTCCATTTTTTTATTGCCGAAGCGGATGGTTTAATGGTACAATAACCGCATAACCGCCCGCGGCCCGGGGGAAAATGAAAAAAAGGCCGCAAGGAGGAAAGCGCATGCAGAGGCTGCTTTTCGGGGTGATCCCCATTTACGGTTTGCTCATCGCCGGGGCCATGGCCCTGGGGGTGTTTTTATGCGCCCGGCAGGAGGAAAGGTTAGGCCTGCCCAAGGATACGGCCGTGGATTTCGCCCTGTGGGTGATCCCCGCCGCCATCGTGGGGGCGCGGCTGTATTACGTGGCTTTTCAGTGGCCCCTGTACGCCGCCGAACCCCTGCGCATCCTGTATCTGTGGGAAGGCGGACTTGCCATTTACGGCGGGGTCATCGGCGGGGCCGTGGCCGCGCTGATTTATGCCCGCGTCAAAAAGGTCTCCTTCGCCGCTTTGGCCGATATGGTGGCCCCGGCCCTGATCTTAGGCCAGGCCATCGGGCGCTGGGGCAACTTCGTGAACCAGGAAGCCTACGGCGGCCTGATCGAAAACCCCGCCCTGCAATTCTTCCCCCTGGCGGTGTACGCCGACGGGGCATGGCGCATGGCCACCTTCTTTTATGAATCCCTGTGGAACTTCATCGGCTTCCTGATCCTGTGGCTGAACCGGAAGCGGGTTAAGGTTCGGGGCAATCTGTTCCTTTCCTACCTCGTCTGGTACGGCCTTGGCCGGGCGGTGATCGAGGGCCTGCGCACCGACAGCCTCATGTGGGGCAGCGTGCGGGTCAGCCAGGCGCTTTCCGTGCTGCTGGTGCTTGGCGCGGGCGCGGCGCTGCTGGTTCGGAGAAAGAAAGCACAAGAATGACTTTTATAGGACACTTTAAGTCATTAAGGTAGGAGGTAGGAAGTAGGAGGTAGGAGGTTTATTTTGTGTTTACAAAACTCAATCATGATGCCGGGTTCGTTTTGTAGACTATATAAAACTTCCTACCTCCTACTTCCTACCTCCTACTTCCTACCTCCTACCTGCTTTAAAGTGTTCTTGAAGTCAGCTCAAAAGAAAAAAAGAACGGAGGCCCCCCATGCGCCTGACCACCTTATGCTACATCGAAAAGGACGGCTGCTGGCTGATGCTGCACCGGATCAAAAAGGCCCAGGACGAAAACCAGGGCAAATGGATCGGCATCGGCGGACATTTGGAGGAAAACGAATCCCCGGAGGAATGTGTGCTGCGGGAGGCAAAAGAAGAGACCGGCCTTTCTCTGACCGGTCTGCGTCTGCGGGGGATCATTACCTTTATCCTGCCCGATTGGGGCAACGAGCTTACCTTTCTGTACACCGCCGAAACGAAGGATTCCGATTTGCCGGAATGCCCGGAGGGGATTCTGAAATGGGTGCCTATCGACCAGGTGGACAGCCTGCCCCTCTGGGAGGGGGACAGGGTGTTCCTGCCCCTGCTGCGCACCCGGGAGGATTGCTTTTCTTTGAAGCTGATTTACCGCCCCGGCGGAGAGCTGGAAAGCTGGGTGCTGGACGAAGGCATGAAGCGCTTATGACAGCAGCTCCAGCAGCTCTTCCCTGGTCAGGCTCATGAGGGAATTGCTCTGGCCGCTCATGATGGCCTCCGCCAGGTCGCGCTTGGCCTCCTGGAGGGCCACGATCTTTTCCTCGATGGTCTCCGCCGCAATCAGCTTGATCACCGTTACCTGCCGGGTCTGGCCGATGCGGTGGGCGCGGTCGGTGGCCTGATTCTGCACGGCCACGTTCCACCAGGGGTCGTAATGGATCACCACGTCGGCCCCGGTCAGGTTCAGGCCCGTGCCGCCCGCCTTCAGGGAAATCAGGAACACCGGCGTGTCCCCCGTGTTGAAGGACCGAACCAGCTCCACCCGCTCCTGCTTGGGCGTGCTGCCGGTGAGGGTAAAGAAGGGGATACCCTCTCGCCTGAGGTCGTCGGAAAGCAATTTCAGCATGGACGTGAACTGGGAAAACACCAGCATGCGGTGGCCCGCGTCCATGGCGCTCTGGATCAGCTCTAAGCAGGCCGCGCGCTTGGCGCTGGTGCCCTGGTAATCCTCGAACAGCAGGGAAGGATCGCAGCAAAGCTGGCGCAGACGGGTGATTTCCGCCAGGATGCGCATTTTGTCCTCGCCGGAATCGCCCGTGCTGTCCAGCAGCTCCCGCATATGCACAACCTGGGCGTCGTACAGCCTGCGCTGATCCTCCTCCATGGCGGCGCTGCGGGTTTCCTCCAGCTTCTCCGGCAAATCCTTGAGTACGTCCGTCTTCTTCCTTCGCAGGATGAAGGGTTCGGTCATTTTGGACAGCCGGGCGGTCATTTCCGCGTCCTTCCGCTTCATGATGGGGGTTTCAAACCGATTGGCAAATTCCGAAGCGGTGTACAGGAAGCCGGGCATAAGAAAATCAAAAATGCTCCACAGCTCGGAAAGACGGTTTTCGATGGGCGTTCCCGTAAGGGCGAAGCGGTGATCCGCTTTCAGCACCCGAACCGCCTTGGATACCGCCGCCTTCTGGTTCTTGATATACTGCGCCTCGTCCAGCACCACGGTGGAAAAGCGCAGGTCGTGATACAGGGTGATATCCCGCTTGATCAGATCGTAGGAGGTAATATACAGGGCCGCGCCTTCCTTGCCCTCCATATCCTGGAAGGCTTTTTTTCTTTGCCACAGATTCCCGGCCAGGGTCTCCACCGTGAGGCCGGGGGTGAATTTCCGGGCCTCCTCCTTCCAGTTGTACACCAGAGAGGCGGGGCAGATCACCAGGGCGGGCTTCGTTTCCCCGCCGTCCCGCTGCGCCTGGATCAGGGACAGCATCTGCAGCGTTTTGCCCAAGCCCATTTCGTCGGCTAAGATGCCGCCGAAGCCCGATTGGTTCAGGGTGGACAGCCAGCGGAAGCCATACGCCTGATAGGGGCGCATCACATCGGAAAGCGCTTCGGATACCTCGAAATCCGAATCCCGGATGGTCTGGAAGGAACGGATCAGCGCCTTGAACTGCCGATCCCGGGAAGCGGCCAGCTCGTTGTGATCTTCCAGCAGCTGATCCACGTACAGCGCCCGGTATTTGGGCACCTTCACCCCGCCCCGGAGCAATTCTTCCAGGGTCAGGTCCATTTCCCGCACCGTATCATCCAGCTCTTCCAGCCGCTCCGGGTTCCGCAGGTCCACAAAATCGCCGTTTTTCAGCCGGTGCCAGCGCTTTTTCCGCCGGTAGCTTTCCAGCAGGGACAGCAGCTCTTCTTCGGAAATATCCTTCGTCTGGATAGAAAGGTCCAGCAGGCCCCCGTCCACCCGCACGGAAACCTGGGGCTGGGGCGCGGGCCGCACGTGCAGGCGGCTGATGGCGTCGCTGCCCTTGACCTCGCCCAGCCGGGACAGGACGGCCACGCCGTCGGTAAGGACGCGCATGAGCGCGTCGTCGTCCAGGGGGACAAAAAAGCATTGGCGCTCCTGATCCTGCGACGGGAAAAACTGCGTCAGCGCGGTGACGGCCCGCTTTTCCTGATCCGGGTCAAGATGGCCGGCAGAGCCGCCCGAAGCGGCAAAGCCCAGGGGAAGCGTGTTCTCCCCGTAGCGGACGGTGGCGCGGCAGGTGATCGCGCCGTCTATATCCAGATAGAAAACGAATTCCGGCTCCGGGGGCAAAAGCGCGTCCACCGCGCCGCCCACGCAGTCGGTAAGAATGATCTGCTCCGTTTCCCGAATGCCGGGAAGCACGCGATAATAAAATTCCGCCAGTTTGCGTTCGCCGATGGTGCAGGAAAAAACGCCAGCCCCTTTTTCGATAGCCCGGAAGGGTTCCAGCGCTTTCAGCTCCTCATTGGAAACCCGGCCAAAGCAATGCTCGTCCAGCACATACTGGGCCTGGTTGCCTTGCAGCAGCCGGGGCATTTTGCCCGTCATCCGGATAGCCGTGACGCGGCCGCCGGTCTTGACGGGTTCCAGCCGGACTTCCGCCTTGGGATGGGTTTCCTCCACCCGCACCGGCACGGCCTCGTTCCTTCCGCCGTACTGGTACAGGATCTCCCCGCCCTGGGCCAGATCGTACACGCTGTCCAGGTCGCCGTCCTCCAGGGGAATGCCCGTTCCGGCGGACAGCTCCCGGTAAGAATAGAAGCCGCTGTTCAGCCGGTCGTTGACCCGCCTGATGGCGTTGACGCGGGACAGGATCATCTGATACCATTTCGCGGAATCTTCCGTAAAGGCTTCCTCCGCAAAATGGACGGTCAGCGTTTTGGACAGGCTGAAATCCTCCTCCGCCTCCACGTG
Source organism: Clostridia bacterium (assembly GCA_017443295.1). GTDB lineage: Bacteria > Bacillota > Clostridia > Christensenellales > Aristaeellaceae > RUG563. The sequence continues at coordinate 4,417 of JAFSNT010000075.1, read as the reverse complement.
CCGAACCAGGCTTTCCAGCCCCTTCACCGCGTACATCCTTCCGCCCGCCTGGCCTAAATCGAAAGAAAGCTTCAGGGAGCCGCCGCCCTTTTCACCCGTGATCCGGGGAGAAAGGATCAGGTTCGCCTTTTTCCTGCGCGCAGTCTGCCCGGCAGGCTCCGCGGTCGGTTCCTCCGCCGGGTTCCCCGCCAGCAGGGACAGCAGCTTATCCCCCGCTTCGTCCGTATCGTCGCCGGGGTTTTCCTCGATGGTCCTGTTCCGCGCCCGGCTCCATACCGCCAGGGCGTGGCAGCACATTTGGGACGTCCTGCACCAATAGGAACCATTCGCCAGCCAGGATTGATTGCAGGTGCAGTTCAGGCTGGTGATTCTGTCCTTTTGCAGGGAGATGCGCACAGTTCTGCCGTCGGCGTTTCCGGTGATATACAGGCACTGCTGTCCGTCCCGCCCAAACCTGCAGACGATATCCGTTGGCAAAACCGCGCCGCGCAGCAGCAAGCCGTCGGCCGCCTCGGCTTCATACCGGTTGGTGAGGATATTGGACGCTTTCAGAATTTTATCCGGTGAAAAAAACAGTCCCTTGGGTTCCGGTAATTTGCTGGCGGCAAAATAATCGGCGGCGTCGAAAACCTGCTCCTGCTTTTCCTTCCTGCGCCTTTCTTCCTCTTCCCTGCGCAAACGCTCCAGGCGTTTTTCTTCCTCTCTGCGCAGGCGTTCCCGCTTTTTTTCTTCATCCTCCAGCAGCACGAAGGGGCCGTGTTCTTCCTCCCAATAATACAGGAGCGACGCTAAATGGCGGCAGCGGATGCCCTTGATTCCCTGAGAACAATCGCACGAATAGTAATTGGAAAACAAATACTTGCCGCTGGCGTATTGTCCCCCGTGAAGCTGTGTCCATTTGGGATACGCTTTGAATTCATGCATATCCGCCGGAATGGATTTGATCTCCACATGAAACCCGTTCTCCGTTACGCCCTTGGCCCATCTGCCGTTCGGATCAGAGGAAAAATTGAGAATTTTTCCGTTTTGGGCGTCGCTTTGCCCCAATTCCAGGGTGGATTTCAAAAAATACTGCTTCCAATTCCAAATAAGGCTGTTACCCTGCACCGTATCCATGTATTTTCCTTTCGCGTCGGTCTTTTGTTTTCAGGAAAACTCGTTTTTACGAAACCCTTTCCTTCTTTTGCAGCAGCACAGCAGCCACCACGATGAAGCCCTTGAAGGCTTCCCGCAGGAAGGTGGGCACGCCAACCAGATTCAGCAGGTTGTTCATCACGGCGATGATCAGCATGCCCAGCACCGTGCCCACCACGGAGCCTTTGCCGCCGCTCATGCTGGTGCCGCCCACCACCACGGCGGCGATGGCGTCCATTTCATAGCCGCTGCCCGCGTTGGCGTAGTCCATGCTGCCGATGCGGGCGATATTGATGACCGCCGCCACGGAAACCAGCGCGCCGGAGAGGACGTACACCAGGGCCTTGACCCGCTCCACGTTGATGCCGGACAGCCGGGCCGCCCGCTCGTTGGAGCCGATGGCGTACACGTGCCTGCCGAAGGGGGTTTTGCGGGCCAGGATATACAGCAGCACGGCAATCACCAGCCAGTAAAGGATGGGCAGAATGATTTCTCCGCCGATGGTGGTGTTGGTGATGGCCCGGAACTCCTTGGGCACCTTTACGCCCGCCGTCTGCATAAAATGCTGGGTCACGCTGCGGCAAATCTTCATCATGCCCAAGGTGGCGATGAACGCGGGGATTTTGCTCCGGGCGATCAGAAGCCCGTTGACGGAGCCGATCAGGCAGCCCGCCGCCAGGGCGGCTGAAATGCCGATAATATAGGCGGGCGTCCCGGTGACGCCGACGGCGGTCAGCACCCCGTTTGCGTTGCCGTTGATGAGTACCATCATGATCGCGCCCACCGCCACCAGGGTGGAACCCACGGCCAGGTCGATGCCGCCGGAAATGATCACGAAGGTCATGCCTAAGGCCACCACGCCCACCGGGGCGTTATTGCGCAGGATGTTGATCCAGTTTTTGCCCCAGTTGGCGAACCACGTGCCAAAGTCAGGATAATCGAAGCCCAGGGCCACGGTCTGCACAAGGATCATCAAAAGCAGCACCGCGCCGGTGGAATACAGGGGATTGCTTTGCCATTTCCGGACGAACCGCGTGAAGAAGCCCTCCTGTTTCGCTTTTTCCGTCATTGCGCTTTCTCCTCCTCCGTGATTCCGCCCGTCGCCAGGCGCATGATGTTGCTTTCGTTCATGGCGTCCCCGCTGACCTCCGCCTGCAAATCCCCGTGGTACAGCACCAGGGCGCGGTTACAGACGCGAATGATTTCCTGGGCCTCGTTGGACAGCACCACCACGGCCACGCCCCGCCGGGCCAATTGCAGGATGATCTCGTATATTTCTTCCTTCGCGCCCACGTCCACCCCCTGGGTGGGGTTATCCAAAATCAGCAGCTTGGGATCGGTACACAGCCACTTGGCCAGCACCACCTTCTGCTGATTGCCGCCGGACAGGCTGCCGATGGGATCGAAGGGGCTTCCCATTTTGATGCGCAGATTCCCGCGTTGGCGGTCAAAGCTTTCCAATTGCTTTTTCCGGCTGATGATGCCGAAGCGGGCGAATTTTTCCAGCGTCACCATGGTACCGTTATCCAGGATGTTCATATCCTTGATGATGGCGTTTTCCTTCCGGTTCCGGGGCAGATAACCGATGCCAAGGGCCAGGGCCTGGCGGGTGGAGGTGATCTGCACGGGCTTCCCCTCCAAATAAATCTTGCCCTGATACTTTCCCCCGTCGCCGAACACTGTGCGGAACAGCTCGCTGCGCCCGTCCCCCAGCAGGCCGGTGACGCCCAGCACCTCTCCCCCATGCACCGTCAGGCTCATGTGGCGGTAATGGGGTTCCTGGGTCAGATCCTCCAGCCGCAGCACTTCCCGGTTCATTTGACCGCTTTGCCGAAGCGCCTCCATGGACACGTCGTGGCCCACCATATCCCGGGCGATCCCGGCGATGGAAGCGTCCTTCACCAGACCGCCGGACACCGCCGCGCCGTCCCGCAGCACCACGTACCGGTCGCAGATTTCCATGACCTCCCGCAGCTTGTGGGAAATAAAAACCACTCCCACCTGCCGCTTTTTGAGCATCCGCAGCATATCGAACACCCGCTCGATCTCCGGATCGGTGAGGGAGGTGGTGGGTTCGTCCATGATGATGACGGAGGCCTTCATCATCAGCGCACGGGAAATCTCCACGATCTGCCGATAGCTTAAGTCCAGGGACGAAACCGGCGCCGTGGGGTCGATCGCTATTTCCATCCGGTCAAACAGGGCGCGGGTCTGCCGAAGCTCCTCCTTGTGGTCGATGAACCCGTGTTTTTTGATTTCCCTGCCGATGAACATATTTTCGTACACCGGCAAATCGTTGATCAGGTTCAGCTCCTGGTGGATGAAAGCAATGCCCCTGTTCAGCGACTGGGCGGGGGAATGAAAAGAAACGGGCATGCCGTCGATCTCGATCACGCCCGCGTCCGGCTGCAGCACCCCGCCCAAAATATTCATCAGCGTGGATTTGCCCGCGCCGTTTTCCCCGAGCAAAGCGCAGATTTCCCCCGCCTCCAGGGAAAAATCCACCTGGCGAAGCACTTTATTCGCGCCGAAGGATTTGACGATCCCCCGCATGGAAAGGTTCATTTTTTCACTTCCTCCTGCCGCCGTGGCAAGTTACATCCGCATCCGAATGGAACGAAGGGCCGTGGGTTCAGCCACGGCCCTCAGACTGTTGAAAAAGCCCCTGGGGAAGTATGAAGGGGCCGCAGCCCCTTCATCAACAAATCCGCAGGCGGCGGCGTGTACGTCGCCGAGGAGCAAATGAAATTTGCTTCCGCTATCAATTTCTGGCCGTAAAATGAGCGTTTTCGGCCTTTAGGCCGGAAATGCCATTTTACAAGAAATTGATGCACCGAAGGAAATCGGAATCCTGTTTCCGATTTCCTTCGCAGGGTGGCGAAAAAACTTTTTCGACACCCTGAAAGATCAATAGATGGTGTTGCTGGGATCCAGATACTGCTCCACGTTGGAAGCGTCCACGATCTGGGAGGGGATCACGGTGACGGCCTGCACGTCTTCGCCCGCCAGCTTAGCCAGGGCCACGTCAAAGCAGTCGCGGATCATGAGGGGGCTGTACAGGGAGGAGCTGACGGCGATATCCTTGTTTTCAGCGATCAGCTGGAAGTATTCCTGGCAGCCGCCGCCGCCGGTGATGGCCTTGATGTCGGTGCGGCCCGCGTCGGCGATGGCCTGCAGCACGCCGATGGAGGTTTCATCGTCTAAGCTGTACACGGCGTCGATGTGGGGATTGGCCTGCAGAATGTCCGCAATGTCCTTGAGGCCGTCTTCCCGGGTGAACTTG
>JAFSNT010000074.1 GCA_017443295.1 Clostridia bacterium | reverse complement strand
CTCCACGCCGCTCAGGATGACAGTGTTAGGGGGTTGCTTCTGTTGTTTGGCCCTGCGTATGTTGCTTATAACAGTACCCCTTGGCTGTCATCCTGAGCATCACGGAGCGAGAGCGAAGTGATAAGCGAAGGATCTTTCGTAACATGATGAACCGCATGGGGGAATCGTGTTTGGGAGGAATGATCCTTCGCTTGGCGTTTCGCGCCCGCTCCACGCCGCTCAGGATGACAGTGTTAGGGGGTTGCTTCTGTTGTTTGGCCCTGCGCATGTTGCTTATAACAGCCCCCCCTGGCTGTCATTCTGAGCATCACGGAGCGAGAGCGAAGTGATAAGCGAAGGATCTTTCGTAACATGATGAACCGCATGGGGGAATCGTGTTTTTGGGCGGCATATATCCAGCGCATCGGATACCATCCAGTCCGAACGAAGGCGAAAATTACGATTTACGTTGTGGAAACACAGGGGACGGTTCTCTGTGTTCTTGAAAATCCGATTTTATCAGGAAATTTGGTCTGACTAAACGCAGAAAAGCGTTGTGTAACAAGAAAAAATCAAAGAGAAAGAGAACACAGAGAACCGTCCCCTGTGTAAAAATATGGTCTGCCTAAACGCAGAAAAGCGTTGTGTGATAAGAAAAATCAAAGAAAAAAAGAACACAGAGAACCGTCCCCTGTGTAGAATTATAACGAAAAGGACGCCTCCCAAAAAGGAAAGGCGTCCGATTTTTTGTGTTTCGCCTTACGCGGCGGGGGCTTCTTCGGCAGCGGGTGCTTCGGTGGCGGGCGCTTCGGCAGCAGGCGCTTCGGCAGCGGGCGCTTCGGCAGCAGGCGCTTCCTCGGCGGGCTTTTCCTCGGCGGGCGCTTCGGCGGCAGGCGCTTCCTCGGCGGGCTTTTCCTCGGCGGGCTTTTCCTCGGCGGCGGGTTCAGCGGGCGCTTCTTCGGCGGGCGCTTCTTCCTCGGCGGGGGCCTCGGGGGCGGCGACGGTGTAAGGCACGTCGTAATGGCTGATTTCCTCACCGGCGGCGCTGACCGTCACGATGCGGATCACGTATTCGCCGGGTTCCAACGTCAGCTCGTCCAGCTTGAGGTCGGCGATGCTGTCAAAGGAAGCGGCAATTTCGCCCTCGGCGTTCAGGATGACCGCGCCGGTCTTGGCAACGGCCTGCAGGGCGTCCCGCTGGGCGGTCATTTCGGCCAGGGCGTTTTGCAGGTTTTCCAGCTCCAGGGCCTGTGCGGCGGCCACCTCGGCGGCGGCCTTCAGCTGATCCCGTTCGCTGGTCATCACGGCCAGGGCGTCCTGGGCGGCCTGCAAATCCAGGGCGGTCTGGGCTTCCCTGGCTTCCGTTTCGGCCTTGAAGGCTTCCAGCTCGGCGGCGGCGGCTGTCAGGGCGGTTTTGGCTTCCGCCAGTTCCTTGGCCGTGGCGTCCTCGGGCTGGCTCACGCCCAGCACGCCCAGCGCTTCCTGCACCTGCCTGATGCTTTCATTCAGCTGTTCGGCGGCGGTGTTGGCGTTGGCCTGCAGATTGTCGCGCTCCGTCACGGCCACGGACAGGGCTTCGGTGGCTTCCAGCACTTTGCCCTCGGCCTCCTGGACCTTGGCTTCCGCTTCCTGGGCCTTGGCTTCGGCTTCCTGCGCCTTGGTTTCCGCCTCCGCAACCTTTTCCTCCACGGCCAGGCGGTTGGCCTCGGCCAGTTCCTGCGCCGTCTTGGCGGCCATCAGCTGGCTGTTCAGGTCGCTGCGTTCGGCCTCCAGCTGGGTCAATTGATCGGAAAGGGTATTCCGCTGGCCGACAAAAACCGCAACCAGCACGATGGCGACGATCACGATGGGCAGAATGATCCAAATGGTTTTTTTCATGGTGTATTTCTCCTTTCAAGTATCGGTCTCTTTTTAATGCAAGTATTCGGCTCGAAACGGGAAATTCCTTCTTTAAATCGCCATGAAAATATAGGAAAACTGCCCGGCGCAAAGGCCGGGCAGCAGAAAGGGAGAGATTATTCTTCCTCTTCCTCGTCCTTCTGAGCGCTTTCGATGATCTTCTTGGCGGCGTCGGCGGGCATTTCCTCATACCGCTCAAAGCTCATGGTGAAGGTGCCGCGGGCCTGGGTCATGGAGCGCAGGTCGGTGGCGTACTTGAACATTTCGCCCATGGGCGCTTCGGCGGTAACGCGCTGCAGGCCGTCCACCTGATCCATGCCCATGATGCGGCCGCGCCGCTTGTTCATGTCGCCCATGATGTCGCCCATGTATTCGTCGGGCACGAACACTTCCACGTGCATGATCGGCTCTAACATCACGGGGCTGGCGTCGGTGCAGCCCTTCTTGTAAGCGATGCGAGCAGCGGTCTTGAACGCCATTTCAGAGGAGTCCACGGGGTGGTAGGAGCCGTCGTACAGCTTGGCGTGGAGGCCCACCATGGGATAACCGGCCAGAACGCCCTTGCGGATGTTTTCGCGCAGGCCCTTTTCAACGGCGGGGATGAAGTTCCGGGGCACAGCGCCGCCCACCACCGCGTCTTCAAACTCGAAGTCGATGTTGGTGTCGCCGATGGGAGAGAACTCGATCCACACGTCGCCGAACTGGCCGTGGCCGCCGGACTGCTTCTTGTGGCGGCCCTGGCAGGCGACCTTCTTGCGGATGGTTTCACGGTAGGGGATCTTGGGATCGTTCAGCACAGCGTTGGCGCCGAACTTGGAAGCCAGCTTGTTGCGGATCACGTCCAGATGCACTTCGCCCTGACCGGAAACCAGGGTTTCGGTGGTCTCGGTGTTCTTTTCCACCTTGATGGAGGGGTCTTCTTCCTGGAGGCGGGCCAGGCCGGAGAATACCTTATCTTCTTCGCCCTGCTTAGCGGCGGAAATGGCCTTGGAGATGCAGGGAGCGGGGAAGTCGATGGGGGCGTACTTGATGGGGGAAGCGGCGTCGCACAGGGTGTCGCCGGAATTGGTGAACTGCAGCTTGGACAGCGCGCCCAAATCGCCCGCGTTCAGCACGGTCACGCTGGTCTGCTTTTTGCCGCGCATGAGGAACAGGCCGCCGGCCTTTTCCGCCTTGTCCGCGGAAGAGTTATACAGCGCGGTGGCGGGGGTGATGGAGCCGGACATGACGCGGAACAGGGAAAGCTTGCCCACGAAGGGGTCGGCCACGGTCTTATAAACGAAAGCGGAGAAGGGTTCGGCGCTGTCGCAGGCGCGTTCGATCTTGTCGCCGGTCTTGGGATTCTCGCCCTGGGCCTTGCTGCCCTTGGGGGAATGGAGGTAAACGCTCATCACGTCCAGCATCTTGGCCACGCCCACGCCGGTAACGGCGGACACGGCCACCACGGGCACGATGGTGCCGTTCGCCATGCCAGCCCGGAAACCGGACAGGATCTCGTCGTGGGTCAGCTCTTCGCCATCCAGGTACTTCATCATCAGCTCGTCGTCGGCACCGGCGGCGGCTTCGGTGATTTCTTCCATAGCGGTCTCGATGGCGGAGGCCATATCGCCGGGCACGGCCACTTCCTTGAGGCCCTTGCCGGTGCCTTCATAGGCCTTGTTTTCCAGCACGTTCACAACGCCCTTGAAATTGACGCCCTCGCCCATAGGCAGCAGCATGGGAACCACGGAGGAACCGAACTTATCGCGCAGCTGCTCCACGACCTTCATGTAGTTGGCGTTTTCAGCGTCCATGCGGTTGATGATGAACATGCGGCACACGTTGTTCTTCTTGGAATAATTCCAGGCTTTTTCCGCGCCCACGTCCAGGCCGCTCACAGCGCCCACCACGATGCCGGCGGTTTCCACCACGCGGAGGGGACCCATCATTTCGCCGATAAAATCGAAATAGCCGGGCACGTCGATCACGTTGATCTTGGTGTTTTTCCATTCCACGGGCGCGACAGCCGCGCTGATGGAAATATGGCGTTTGATTTCTTCGGGATCATAGTCGGTGGTGGCGGCGCCGTCTTCCACCTTGCCTTGGCGGTCCACATGGCCCGCCGCGTAGAGCATGGCTTCGGTCAGGGTCGTTTTGCCGTTGCTGCCGTGGCCGATCAGGGTGATATTGCGGATGTTCTCGGTTTTGTAGTCTGCCATGTCGTCGGTTCCCCCTATAATTTCATTTGATTCTGTATAACGCGTAAAGCATTCTGAATCACACACCTTGTCTATTTTACCAGAACATAAGGCAAAATACAAGCCGTTTATGAAAAAAGTTCTCGGCAGGTTTATTTGCTTTTGTCTCCTTTGTACGGTATTTTGGAGCGCAGGGCATTTGAAAAGAGGCTGCTGCTGCTGCAACAGCCCCGTTGTGATCGGCCCTTATTCCATGCCGCCGTTTTCCCCTTTTTCCCGCATGATTTCCAGGGCTTTCATGAGCGCCTTGGGGATGGGCACGCCCATGGCGGCGGCGTTTTCGAGGATCGACAATCCTTCGCTCGCCACGAACCAGAGGCAAATCGCCCCGGTGGCGGCGGCCATTTCGACCCCCGCGCTCAGGGTGACGGCGTGATCCACCAGGGCGGCCAGGCCCACGATGCACAGGATCAGCACCTTTTTGAGCAGGCCCTCGAAGGCCGCGCCGCTGCTGAGGCCCCCGGTTTCGGTCTTGGGCGACTTGCCCAGGACGCCGCACATGATGCCGGTGACGTAATCCAGGCTCATGACGGCCACCAGCACCCAGATCACGGGCGGCAGGCCGGTGAAAAAGCTCATCATGGCCCCCAGCGCCGCCGCCATCGCTTCGGTGATTCTTTTCATTCGTTCATTCCCCCTCGTTTATTCCCGCGCCAGCAGCGCCCGAATCTCCCGCGCCGTGTTTTCCAGCGCGTCGGCCCAGGCCTCCAGCGTGTTCCTCTCCACCGCAACCGTTTCCCCGCCGTCCCCCACCGGACGCAGGTATTCCGCCATCATGTACCCCGTTTTGCCGCCGGTCTCCACCCTGCGCCAGACGGAATCCGGGTCGTAGACCGTTGCCCGCACCTGTGTTCCCAGCGGCACCCGGGCGATGATGGCGCTTTTCTTGTCCGGCTTCGCCCGCAGGTTCACGGTTTTGCCGCTTTCCGCCGTCACGGCGGCCCAATAGCTCGTTTCCTCGCCTCCTTCCTCATAATCCACGTATTTCAGCCTTCCGCCCCAGCGCCACGCGCCTAAGGCGGTATCGTATTTCACGCCGCCCTCCACGTTGGTGCAGTGGGTGACGCGGAAGGGATCGACGCTGGTGACCACGCCCACGTGGTAATAGTCCCGCAGATCCTCGCCTTCCTTGTAGCGGTCCGGGAGGGCGTAGCCCGCCTCTCCCGGCTCCCGCGCCTTGTATACGATTTCGCCCAAAAACGTTTCCCCGGCGCTGCCCACGGGTTCTAATCCGTCCATGGCGTTCCGGGCCGCCCAGTTGCTGCCGTGGACGCCGGGCCAGCGGAAACCCGCCAGGGCCAGCGCCCCGATGATCAGGCCGATGCAGTCGCATTTGCCGTCGCTGCCGTCGCAGCCCAATTCGTAGGAATGGACGCGGGAAGCGTTCTCCCGCACGCATTCCAGGAATTTTTCAAGGGGGATCATGGTTTACGCCTCCTTTCACTGGCTTTCCCAGGCGAGAGTCGCCGCGCCGCCGCTGACCGTGCATTTGAGCGTATACGCGCCGTTGGCCGAGGGCGCGGCGGGCAAAGGCGAAGTGTAGGCCACATAGGTGTTCTGGCCGCCGCTGCGGCGCATCAGATAATCCCCGTTGCTTTCCGGGCTATTGGGGGCCATTTCCAGCTTCGCCCGCAGGTTCTGGCGGTAGAAGGTATCGTGGCCCGCGGGGATTTCCACGTCCCGGTTTCCGGCGTCGATATACTGCTCCGTGCCGAAATCGTCCACGATCTGGGGACTGACAAACGGCGCGGCGGTTTCGGCGGCGGGGGCGGCCAGCTCGTAGACCAGCTCCACCTGGTTGGCGGACAGCCACGCCTTGAACGCGGCCACAGTGTTGGCTTTTTCGGCGGAAATCCTGATATACAGGGAGTTGCCGTTCTGGTGCAGGCAGTAGCCTTCCACGGCGGTATTTGAAAACGAAGTGGTTTGGGGCGGAAATCTGTTGCAGACGGAGGCGTTGGCCTTTTTGCTGTGCGGTATCTCACAGGAAAAGTTCATCATGTTATGGGCGTTCGCCGTCACGGTGGTGAGCGTCCATCCTTCGTCGTCGTCCCCCTTCAGTGTGACCGTGCCGAATTTCCGCGTCACCGTTCCGTCGCTTTCGTAGGTATCGCCGTCGCAGTACAGCTTATTGCCACTGTCCAGCTTGGGAATGCCCCGCAGCACGAGACCTCCGTCCAGGGCGTAGGCATGCTCCTTGTACGGTTCAAACTCGCCGTCCCGCTGGCCGTCCCAGCGCAGATGGACGCAGGTGGTGGCGCTGTCGCCGCCGGTCACGGTCAGCTCGCCGCTGTGGGCGGGCGTGAATTTGCCGTCGGCGGGGGTCACCGTTTCGCCGTTCAGGGAAAGGGCGGTATACGCGCCGGTGATCTGGTACTCGCTCCCGCCGATCACCAGGGCCTTGCCCGTGGAAGGATCGTAGGCGTTGAACCCCACCGTCTTGTGGCAGCTCACCTGGACGCTTTGCAGGCTCCCGGCGTCGTAGGCGTAATCGTCCTTAGGGAACAGACTGCGGAACCAGCTTACGCCCGCGCCGGACGAAGCGGTTTCCAGGGCGCTGATATAATCGGCGATATCGGCGCCAAACAGCAGCGTCAGGTCGATCACCTGATCCGTCCCGCCCGTCACGCTGATGGCCGTCCCGGCGCCGGTGCCGATGCTCTTGACGCCGGAAATGCTCGCGTAATACTTGTGTCCGCTGGGCACAGTGACGGTTTCGGAAGCGGCGCCGACCAGCTGATTCCACGCCACCGTCCCGCCGACGAGCGTATCCTCTTCCCGGTCGCCGATGTCCGCGCCGCCGCCGGACGCGCGGAAAAGGTAGGGCGTTTTGTCCTCGACGCCCACCGTGGCCGCCAGCTGCTCCGCGTCGCCCACGGTCATGCCTTCGTAGTATCCGTCGGCGTCGGCCTTGCGGGCGTCCAGCCGGGAAAGCGCTTCGCCCACCGTGGCCGCCTCGCAGTTCCGCCCCGCGCCGCCGGTCACGATGCCGCCGCCCTGGGCGATGGGCGAAACGGCGCGGTACAGCACGCCGCCCAGGATGAAATACGAACCCGCCTCGTGGGCGGCGCTGGCAGAGGACGCGGCCTCTGTGGGGGCCACCAGCGCCCGGCCCGCCGTGTCCTGGAGCTTGTGGCGGGTCACGTCCCCGCCCGCGACCGCCTGCAAATCAATGTGGTCGTAATTCGTTCCGTTTACCAATGCCATCTTTTCATTCCTCCTCTAAGGGCCGCAGGATCAGGCCGTCGCCGCCGTCCGTGAACCCGATGCTGTGGTACGTATCGCCGATGAGCTGCTCCAGGTACGCCTCGGGATCCTTCAGCAGCCACACCAGCGGCAAATCGCATTCCAGGCTTTCGCTGGGGGCGATGGTATCGTCCTCCGCCACGTCGATGTGGCAGTCGAAGTTCTTCACTTTGATCAGCCAGGGTTCGCTGCCGGTGAGACGCACGTTTTCCAGCATGGGCAGAATGCGGGCGGGCTGATCGCTCCACACGCCGTCGATGATCACGCTGTCCGGCTCCACGTCGCCGTAGGAAAGGGCCGAGGCCTCCGCCCGCGCGCCGTATTCCAGCAGGGTCAGCTTCACGGGCTGCGGGGACAAATGCTTAAAGTAAATGTTCTTCATGCGCACCTTGGGCAGCTTCGCGGGCAGGATGACGTTGCTGTTTTCGTGTTTGAAGGCGTAGCTGCTCTCCAGCGCCGCGTAGAGCAGGGTGGTTTCGTAGAAGGTTTCGATCTGAATGTTTTCCAGGGTGATATTGCCCTGGAAAATGCTGCAATAGTCCTCCCGGCAGTAGATCAGGCGGCTGTTGAAAATGGTGTCGTAGTCCCGGGTCTTGATGAATTTGGTGTCCCGCACGGTCAGGTAGCCGTCGCCGTAGCCCACGTTGATGTTGCTGTGGCTGGTGACCATGGTGCAGCCCTGAATGAGGAAATCCCGGCAGCCGTAATGATTGTCTACCCGGCCCATGACGCTGTCCCGCACGGTGAGGCGCTTGCACCAGCTGGTTTGAACGGGACCCCAGCCGCGCAGGAACTGGCAGTGGTCGATCAGCACGTTGCTGCAATGGGTACACACCAGCACGTAGGATACGTTGGTCTGGGTGGGTTCGCCGGCGGGCAGGAAATTGCCGAAGTTTTCCATCACGCAGTCCCGGAAGCACAGGTTATATGCGTAATCGGCGCGGATCAGCTCGCCCCGGTAGCGCATATCGTCGCACTCGTACCGGTCCCCCGCGTCGCAGCGAAGGCCCTGCACCGTCACGTTGCTGCGGGTGATGTAGAGATAATAGGGGTTGGCGAAGCGGCCGTTATGGGCCAGCTTGAAGGTGCCGCCCTTGATGGTGATGGGCACGTCCAGCAGGGAGCGCCTGCGCATCTTCATGTGCCCGGAGACATTCTGGGTGTGATCGCTGATACTCAAATCCCTTGGCATGCAGTCGCTGATATCCAGGAACAGGGGGCCGTCCATGAGCGCGCCGTTGCGGTCCACGGCCACCGTTTCGGAATAGTAGGAGGGATCGGGATAGCCCGATTCCACCCAGCCGTCGCGCATACCGATCACGATATCAGGATACTCCCGCTCGATCATGAAGGTGACCAGCTCGTTGGGGTAGTCCTTCAAAAAATCAATGTTCAGGCGCTTGGCGTGCAGCTGGTCGATCTGGGCGGAAGAAAGCGCCACGTCGTCCTTTTCCTCGTCGGGGCACACGGCGAACACGACGCGTTCGTCCTGGATGGGCGGCTTGATCAGGAAGGTGGTTCCCGTCCAGTCCACGTCGGTTTTGATGTTCACGTTGTGCCTAACGCCGTTTAGCCGGTGCTGGGCCGTTTCCATGTACACCGTGCCGCTGTGCTGGAACACGGGGCAGCCGTGGGCGTTGGCGTAATCGTGGCAGGCGATCACGGCCTCGGTATCGTCCGTCACGCCGTCCAGCTTCGCGCCGAAGTCCGCGTAGCACACGCCGCGCATTTCCATGCGGCCCGGCGCGCTTTCCGGTTCGCCCCAGAATACGAAGCTGTAATCCGTGCTTTCGCCCCAGCCGCTGACGGAGGCGTAATACGCCGCCGCCGGAATAGTCAAAGGCTCCGTTTCCCCGTTGTTGCCAAAGCGCATGTTGCCCGTGCCCACCACGGAAATTTCGGGCAGCAGCTGATAGTCCCGGTCGAAGTACGCCACCGCGTAGCCGAAATCGTCCATGAAGGTGCGGCCGTAGATTTTGGAAAAGCCCCTGACCGGCACCATGCGGGTGTGCCACACCTCCCCCGGGTTTTGGTTGGAAAGCGTGCCGGAGGCCGTCCAGTAGCCCGGCATATCCGCGCACACGGTGACGGAACCCAGCCGGGACGCCATTTCGCCCAGCAGGCTCACCGTTTCCTCGGACGTGTACGCCACGCCGATGTTTTTACGGAATTGGGCCTTGCTTTCTTCCGTCAGCGCCGCGTCCTCGTCGTAGCGCACGAACAGGCCCTCGTTCTGATCCCGGATCTCGCCCTGGCAGGTGGCGGCGGCCTGGGCGCTGGCGGCGGCGGAGGCCGCGCTGGCAGACGCCTGCTGCGCCTTCAGGCTGGCGTTTGCGATGTACTGCTCCCATTCCGCCTCCGTGCCCGTGAAGCCGTGCTTTTTCGCCACGGCGTAGGCGCTCACCGCGCCCAAATTGACCTTTTCGACGGTGTTTCCGCCGTGATACTCAATTGCCATACGCGTACAATTCTCCTTCTGTCAGTTCAAACCGCACCGGGATGGCGCGGGAGTAATACATGTACAGATGCCCGTCCTCCGCCAAGTCGAAGTGAAGCAGCCCGCCCTGGGTAATCATCATGCCCGCCGCCGCCCGGGCCTCGTCCCGGTAGCGCTCGGCGTGGGCGCAGGCGTCCAGGGCGTCCTGAACGGCGGTGGGGTACTGGGTCTGGGTGCGCTGCGCCACGGGCGGCAGGTCGCCGATATCCAGGTACAAAGGCTCGCTGTTCCAGGCGATCCTGTCCCCGCCCAAGATTTCCACCCAGCAGCGGCACCGGCCGGGGATTTCCGTGACCCGTGCCGGGATCGCCGCCACCCCGTCCCGAATTTGCAGGATTTCCGCCGTTTCGTCCGGCAGCAGCATCATGAGCTGGGCGCTCTGGCCGGCGGCGATTTGGGGCAGAAGAAACCGCAGGGTTTCCGCGCCGCTGTCCGTTTCCATGCCGATCCTGGTCTGCTCCGGGCTGGGCCGCCGCCCGGAAAACCGAATGGTGATCATGAATTGTTCCCTCCTTCCTATGCTATGGGATCCATGTGATCTCGCACGTCAGCGCGCCGCCGCCGGGGCCGGAAGCGGGCCTGATCCAGACCACGCCGTGCCCGTCCGGCTGTTCGTCGCCCACGTACAAAGTAAAGGCTTCGCTGCCCGCCGCCCGGGCGGCGGCGCTGCCGCTCAATTCGTTCAGGGCCGCCGTGACCGTTTCCATGGACTGGCTTAAGGCGGACACGCTCTCCCCGTTTCTCTCCACCGTTCTGATCTGCCGCCGCAGGGCGCTGCTCAAATGGCTTTCCCCGATGGCTCCCGCCCGGATGTTGTTGCCGTCCAAGTTTTGCAGGGTGTAGCGCACCTGATCGTCCATCTGCCGCAGGCAGTCCATCACCTGCCGGGCGTCCTTCACTTCCCGGGGAAACTGGATTTCGTTCAGGTATGCCATGGTTCCGCTTCCCCTCCGTCCCGCGCCGCTTCATTCAGCCGCCGCGCATACTGCCGAAACGCCGCCTCCTCCAGCGCCTGCAGGGGATCCTTTTCCGCTTCGTACCGGAACGCCGCCCCGTTCACGATCCTGTCGTACAGCCCGGCGATTTGCCGGGCGTAGGGGCCGCGAAACGCCGAGGGCCTGCCCTCCGTCACGCTTTTCAGGTACTCTTTGGCCTCAAGCACCGCGCCGCTGCCCAACTGTGCTTCCGTCATTTCTCTTCCCTCCCGATCGCCAGCTCCCGGGCCATGCCGTAGAGCTGCATTTCCCCGTGGCCCTCAAAGCGCACCTTCAAATGCTCGCACCGCCGGGGGATCACCGGCAGCAGATAGGTTTTCACCCTGTCCCCGCCCGGGATCGTACCCTTGAAGCGCCACAGCCCGTCCGAATCGTACTGGATATAGACCCTGCATTCGGCTTTCACGCCGAGCTTCATGCGCAGCAGGAAACGGCTCATATACTGATGCTCCGGGTACTCGTAGCCCATCACCGCCGTTTCCGCGAACCAGGTCACGTCCCCCGGCTCCCTTTCCCCCGCCGTGCCGTTCAGGGCGCAGAGCAGGCCGTTGGCCAGAAGCATGTAAAGCTCGCCGTTCAGTTCCGTAAAGCACAGGGCGTGGCTGTCGTCCTGCCGGTGCCATACGCCGTGATCCGTGTCCAGCACGTACAGGCTCCACCCGCCGTTTTCGTCCTGGGCGCTCAGGTAATACTTGCCGCCCGCCTGCCCGGCGGCGGCGGCTTTCAGGCCCTCCTCCCCCAGGGCCTCGCCCCGGTTTTCGGGCAGGCTGTCAAAGCATTCCACGCCGTGCGTGCCCACGTAATACAGCCTGCCGTTGTAATCCACTAAGCTTTCCGCGCAGCCGGGCTTCACGCCGTCGCAGTCCAAGCGCTGGGTTTGGAAGTTGCCGGGCCTGTCGCCGTAGATTTTGTGTACGCAGTCCGCCTTGAAAAAATGGGGCGTGCCCCGATGCACCGCCGCGCCGGTAAAAGGCCCGTCGGAACCCACGTCGGCGCAGAAGCTGTCCGCGCTGGTGCCCCCGAATTTGTCCCAATTCCTGAAATCGCCCAAGGAACAGGCGTAAACGCAATTCACCGTGCCCCCGTCCTGCGTCCCGTAGCGGCAGCCCCACAGGCGATTGCCGCATTCCGTGAGAAAGTCCATTTGGGGCACCCGCCGATCCACGCGCACCGCGCCGGTATCCTGGTTGAACTGGGCGTCGAGAACGCCCGCGATCATGATGGAATCGTCCGTCACCGTCTGGGCGATGTGGGGGCCGTTGAGAGCGTCCACCTGCTCCCGCAGCACGGCGTTGTTGCCCGTGTACCGCGCCCCGCTGATGCGCACGCCGTCCTCCGGGTTCAGGCCCCGTCCGATGCCCGTGCAGGAGATTTTCACGTATTCCTCCCGGGACGCCCCCGACCCCACGGTGACCGGGGCGAAGGTCACCCGGCCCTCGCTTTGCCACAGGCGCTCGATGTAACCCCGATCCGCCGGATCCATGACGTTGTAATACCGCTTATCGGGCATGATGACCAGATAAACCCCCATGGCCGTCAGGCGCTTGGGCAGCATGTCCGCCGCCAGGGACAAATCGTTGACGGGCGTGGCCTGGCCGTCGTAGTACAGGGTGCTTCCGTCGATCCAGGCCAGCTTGCCCAGGGCGGTCATGGCCTGGGGATCATTAAGCTCCGCCACCAGGCCCCGCCGTTTCCGGCTGCTCAGCAGCGGCCAGGGATCCCCCGCCATGTTGCCCATGGCGCTGAAAGACCCTTCCTCCGCCCGGACGCGCCGATCCAGGCCGGTGAATTCCTCCGTCCACCGCCGTTCGGTTTTGATTTCGTTCAGATATGGGTACTGCATGCTTCCCTCCAATCGGTAAAGTGAAAAGTGGAAAGTGGAAAGTGAAAATTTATATTGTGGACGCTGAATAGATTTCCACTTTTCACTTTTCAATTTCCACTTTAGAAGTTCAAGTGTGCGCCTTCCGTCGAAAGCGGCCTGTGTTCCCTGTGCCACATCCGGGAAAGCCGTCCCCAGGCGGCGGCGTACAGCGCCGCGCTGTTGTTGTATTTATCGAATTCCTGGTGTACCAGATCAATGTGCATTTCCAGGTAAAAGCGGTAGATTTCATCGTAGGGCGGCGGGGCCAGCAGCACGGTGTCCGGGTGCGTATGCTGGCCGTAGCCGCTGAACGTGTCCGGCGCGGTCCCCTTTTCCCGCTGATGGGTACACATCAGATCCCGGTAAATCAGCATATCCAGCGCCGACAGCCATTCGATCTTCCGCGCCCGGTCAATCTGGTTGGGTTTCAGCTCGTCCGCCGTCAGAATCGCCTGATCCAACGTCATTTTTTCGCATTGCCCCCCTTTTCTGCTAAACGTAATTGGGCAGTCCTGTCAGTTTAAAGGGCACTTTAAATCAGGTAGGAGGTTGGAAGTAGGAGGTAGGAGGTTTATTTTGTGAATACAAAGACCCGATACATGGCGCTGGGTTCATTTTGTGGACTATCTCCTTTTCGACGAGCTGGCCGACGAGGTTCATCGTCGCATGGAGGCCGGGGTTCAGGATGCCGCCGTCCTCGACCGTCACGTAGAACCTGTCGGAGATGGAGGGCGGCAGGCCCGTGAAGT
>JAFSNT010000012.1 GCA_017443295.1 Clostridia bacterium | reverse complement strand
CATACCGGGCCTGAATGCGCTCCAATAAATGCTTGAAGGGCTTCTTTTCCTTCGCGGCTTTATGGGCGGCGTACAAAAGATCGGTGATCTTATCGTCGCCGGGTCCCCGCTTGCCGGGGGCGCTGGGCACCACATATTTCCGTTCGCTGTCCATTTCCAGAATGGACTTTACCTTCTTAAACTGCGCGGCGTCCGCCAGGGAGCTGCCGCCGAACTTCGTTACGATCATGCACCGTCACTCCTCCTGAGATTCACGCACAATATTGTAACCGCTTTAGGCGGGAATGTCAAATAAAACCACAGTTTTTTCTTCCCAAATCCATCCTATTCCGCAAACGGCCGGGCGGTGCGGCTTGCGGGAAGCGCGTTTCTTTGTTATAATCAGGCAGCGGCCCGGGCACACTGGCCTTTGACGGAGGTGTGTACGGGCATGCTGGAGGATAGAATGGACCGGTTTTTGCGGGCGGCGGAGCAGATGCGCCTGGCCGACTACGTGGCCTTCGCTTCGGACAGGAAACGGCGGCTGCTGGACGCGTTCTGGCAGGGCGTGGCGCGGGGCCTGGGCATCATGGTGGGCTTTTCCATATTGGGGGCGGCGGTGCTGTTTATTTTGCAGGATTTAGCCAGGCGCAACCTGCCGGGCATCAGCAATTTCGTGGCCCAGGTGGTGGCGCTGGTGCAGCTGAGACTGCAATAATCAATAAAAGGACAGGTGGACGAATGGAAAAGAAAGTCGCGGGATTCCGATGGCTATGGCCCGGGCTGCTGGTGCTGCTGCTGGACCGTTTGGTGAAATGGCTCCACCTGACGGCTTCCGAAAGCCAGACCGTGCGCAATTCGGGCATGGCCTTCGGCATGTTTCAGGGAAATTCCATCGTGATCCTGATCGTTTCGGTGCTTTTGCTGGCCGCCTGCTTTTTTCTTGTGCGGAAAACGCGGCCTACCGGTCTTGCCCCCGTCGCCCTGTCCATGATCGCGGGCGGGGCGCTGGGGAATATGATCGACCGGCTGCTGCACGGTTATGTGATTGATATGTTTCCCTTTTTCGGCTGGTTCGTATTCAATGTGGCGGATGTGGGCGTGGTGGCGGGGGCCGTCCTGTGCGGATGGAGCCTGCTGTTTAGGCCCCAGGATTGGAGCGCGAAGGAAAAATGACGCGGGCATACACAGGAGACGGGGACCGGCTGGACGTGATTCTGTCCAAAGACGGGGAACTGAGCCGCAGCCGGGCGGCGGCGCTGATCAAGGACGGGTGCGTCACCGTGGACGGGCGAACGGAAATAAAGCCTTCTTTTAAAGCCGAAAGCGGCGCGGCCATCGTGCTGGATATGCCGGACATCAAGCCCGCCAAAGCGGAGGCCCAGGACATTCCCCTGGAAATCTTATATCAGGATGAACACTTAGCGGTTGTTGTGAAGCCCTGCGGCATGGTGGTACACCCGGCGGCGGGCAACGACGACGGCACCCTGGTGAACGCCCTGCTGTTCCATCTGGACAGCCTGTCCGGCATCGGCGGGGAAATGCGCCCCGGCATCGTGCATCGGCTGGACAAGGACACCAGCGGCCTGCTGCTGGTGGCGAAAAACGACGCCGCCCACGCCGCCCTGTCCCGGCAGCTATCCGACCGGGAAATGGAAAAGCACTACCGGGCGATCGTTTACGGCAAAATGAAAGCGCCCGAGGGCGTGATCGAAAAGCCCATCGGACGCAGCAAAACGGACCGCAAGAAAATGGCGGTGGACGAAAACGGGCGCTGGGCCAAGACGGAATGGAGGGTGCTAAAGGAGTACCCCGACCGCACCCTGCTGGACGTACACATCATCACGGGCCGCACCCACCAAATCAGGGTACACATGGCCTCCATCGGCCATCCCGTGCTGGGCGATGTGCTGTACGGCCATAAGCGCATGCCCGACGTCCCCCGCCTGATGCTCCACGCCTATTCCCTGGCGTTCACCCATCCTGTCACCGGGGAAAGGATGGAATTTACAGCGTCGTGCCCCTTCTGTGAAAGTATCTGAAAGTGGAAAGTGAAAACTGGGCATCTGTTCAGTTGAGGTGGTTTTTCCCGTTTTGTTTGGTTTTCGGATGTAGGGGCGGATATGATCCGCCCGCCATTGTTGGATGTCACGAACGCCTGAAAAAACAACAAACCTATCATGTTACGCGGGGCGGGCGGATATTATCCGCCCCTACGGTCTTGTTTCCAAAACAATGTGGGTAAACCACGCAGGACTGATGATCCACTTTTATTTCCCCAGCGCCCGCAATTCGTCCCGGCGGGCCAGCAGGTCCTTGGAGAAGCGCTCCACGCCCTTTTCATAGTTGCGAACGCGCCACAGGGCCTGATATTCGGGCAGCAGCCGGTCGATTTGATCAGCCATTGCCCGGGCTTCCTGAACGGATTCCTGCGGATGGAGCTTCACCTTGCACAATTCGCTGCCCAGTACGATCAAGTCCGCCGTGAGACGGATCTCCCGCCGGTACAGGTCGTTCAGGGGCAGCTTTTCAATATCCGCCATGATTTTCCGCACGTAGGCCGTCACGTTGTCGAAATAGAAATCGTCGCCGCTGTCCTTCATATCAAAGAGATGGGCATAGCGGGTCTGGCTCACGGGCAGGGAAAGTTCCTTGGCGGACATGGTACACACGTGTACCCGCTCCGGCTCCAGCAGATAATAATTCGCCATGCGGTACAGCAGCCGGGAGAGTTTCGCGCCGCCGAAGGCAAATTCATCCACAAAGGCTTCGGCGTTCCGGATGAAATCGGCCTTGAAGGTTTCGCCGTCCTGGGGCGCGCCGGTGTTCCAGCCGTACTGCCCCGCCAGGGCGATGGGGTTCATGCTCCAGATCCAGCTTTGGGGGTGACCGCCGTCGCCCCAGTCCGTGAGCAGCAGCCCTTCCGCCCCGTATTCCGCCGCCAGCTCCGCGCAGGTGCGGATGTTGAAGGTGGTCACGTCCATGCGCCCGGAAAGGCTGCCGTGGGTATTGGTGGAGGGGCACACATAGTAGCGGACCCCCGCGTCCCGGTAGGCGATGCAGTGGGCGGTCATCCGCTGGGACTGGATCAGCTCATAGCCCCATTCCAGGGCCACGGCGTCCTTGGGCACCAAATGATAGCTCTGGGGATAGTTGTAGATCATGTCCGCCCAGAACATCACCGTTTTGCCGTATTTCTCCCGAATGTGATCGTTCAGTTTGTTCAGCCATTCCATGAACACCACGTCTTTGCCCTTCTGGCGGCAGTATTCCTCGATCTGGAATTTGCCCAGGCCGTAGGCTTCGT
The DNA here is from genome assembly GCA_017443295.1 of Clostridia bacterium. Lineage (GTDB taxonomy): Bacteria > Bacillota > Clostridia > Christensenellales > Aristaeellaceae > RUG563. Next base: position 7,269 of record JAFSNT010000012.1, on the reverse strand, counting down.
CCAGGCCGATGTTCACGTACCCGCTGGAAAAATGGGGCAAAAGCGATTCATAGAGATTGCAGATGAAATCAAAGCTCTCCGGAAGCATCGGGTTCAGGGTGGAGGGCGTTTCGTCCCCCTCGAACAGGCCCAAATGATGGAATTCCGGCTTTTTCAGCCAGGTATACATGTGGCCGAAGGAATTTTGGTTGGGCACCAGATCAATGAACCGTTCACGGCAATAAGCGTCCAGCGCCTCGATGTCCTGGGGCGTCAGGCAGTCAAAATCCGCCGTCTCCTTGGGATAAGCGGCGTACTTGAAGCAGTCGCCCTCCATGTACAGTTGAAATTCGTTGTATTTCAGCGCCGCCAGAAAGTCGATCATGCCCTTGATGGTTTCCACCTTGGGCATCCGGCCCCTGCTGATATCCAGCATATATCCCCGGCGGGGCAGGGCGGGCTTATCCTTAATCTCCACATAGGGCAGCTTGCCCCCGGTGCGCAGGATCATCTGCCGCAGGGACGTGACGGCCCGGAACAGCCCCTCGTCCGTGGCTGCGGAAACGGAAACGCCTTCTTCGCCTACGCGAAGGAGGTATTCTTCTTTTTGAAGCAAGGGCGCGGAAGAAACGCCGATCCCCGGCGCGCCCTTCTTCACCGATTTGAAGAAGCTGACCAGATCGCCCCGCGCTTCCTCCAAAGGCAGAATATAAACGCCGTCGGAAACCGTTATTTCCCGCGGCTCCGGAAACAGGATCATCCGTACCCCTCCCTGTGTGGTTTTGTTTATGCTCATTATACGCTCTCCCCAGTGAAAGGTCAATTGTGTTTGCGCGGCGGGCGCGTGTGTGATATAATAATTTTAGAAACACTGTGAACGGAGGAATGACCCGTGAAAAAGACGATTGCTCTGCTGCTGCTGTCGGCGCTGCTGACCGTTTGCGTCCTTTCCGCCGCCAGCGCAGCGACGGACAAGAAAAAGGGGACGGCGACCGCTTTCGACACGCTCCTGGACGATCTCATGGCCGCCTACGACGCAAAGACGCGTATCGCCGAGGACGTGAAGCTGCTGGACGACGATATCGCCCGTTCCGTCGCCGACCACTGGAAAAAGGTTTATTTGGACGATTACAGGCTGTACTTATACGGCCAGGACGACCCGGCGAAGCTGCCCATCACCGGCAGGCACGCCTTCGTGGTGCTGGGCTACGAGCTGAAAAACGGGCAAATGACGGATGAGCTGAAGGGCCGGTGCGACGCGGCGGCGGCGGCTGCAAAGGCGTTTCCGGATTCCATTCTGGTCTGCTCCGGCGGCGCCACGGGGGGGAACAATCCCCACGGGAATACCGAAGCGGGACAGATGAGAAAATATCTGGTGAATACCTGCGGCATCGCCGAGGAACGCATCTTTACCGATAAAAGAGCCATGACCACCACGGAAAACGCCGTCAACACCCTGAAAATCCTGCGGGAGCAGGGCGTCGAAAGCATGACCATCGTCACCTCCTCCTACCATCAGCGGTGGGGACAGGTGCTGTACAACGCCATGGCCGCCAAGTACAGGCAGGCATACGGCTATTCCGTGGAGATCATCGGCAATTTCTGCTATGACGTCGAACCCTCCAACCCCATGTTCAGGGCGGACGCGAAAATCGCCATCTCCCAGCTGAAAAGCATCCTGGCCATCAAGCTCACCGGGAAATAAGGGCTTGCCGCAGCTGTCCAGCCGAGCCAGAAAGAACGCTTTCAGGCAGAGTTGAGAGTGGAGAGTTGAGAGTGGAGATTGATTTTGTTATTCGCTTTGATCCTGAGAATCCAGTGAATGGAATGTGTGAACCATCCATATCTTAACTCTCCACTCTCAACTCTCCACTCTTTCCGATATGAAGCACTGAACAAATTTGATTTGTCCAAAGCACCCAGCGCCGTCGAGTATGGCGCTGTTTTTGTTTCCCTTCGCATAATCCGCCCGGGTCGGGACAAGATAACCTCTGACAGGGCCGTTTTTCCGGCCCAAGGAGGAGGAGAAGCAAATTGTCGGCAGGACTGATTTTGCTGGCCGGGGTTTCGGCGCTGGTTTTATTCGGCGTGGCCCAGCGGGTGCTGGACCGCATGCACCTGACGGACCGGTCCGCGCTGCTCATCGCGGCGCTGATCTTTTTGGGCGGGCTTTTGCCGGATATCCGCATAGGACAAGTATCCGTCAACTTAGGCGGGGCGGTCGTTCCCTTGGGCGTATGCGTATGGCTGCTGGTGAAAACCGATACCCGGCAGGAAGTGGCCCGCGCCCTGTGGGGCAGCGTCCTCACCGCCGTTGCTGTCTACCTGATCGGCAGGCTGACGCCCGCCGAGCCGGAGCAAATGGTCGTTGATCCCCATTACCTGTACGGCCTGGCTGGCGGGGCCGTGGCCTATCTGCTGGGCCGTTCCCGCCGGGCGGCCTTCATCTGCGGCGTGCTGGGCGTGATCTTAGCCGATACCGCCGTGGCCGTCATCAACTGGCAAAACGGCATAGCAACCACCCTGCGTTTAGGCGCTGCCGGGGCCATGGACACGGTGGTGATTTCGGGCTTGCTGGCGGTGCTGCTCAGCGAGCTGGTGGGCGAATTGCTGGAGCGGGCCGCCCGCGCCAGCGGGCGGGAACCCAGCCCGGCGGTGGATACGCCCTGCCGCAAAGGAGGGAGCCGCTCATGAAAAAGCTGTTTGCGCTCCTTTTGGCGGCGCTGCTTCTGCTGCCCGCCATGGCCCTGGCCCAGGAGGACGAAACCGAGGACGTGTACCGGCTGCTGGATCCCCAGGGCGAAACCGTCACCTTCTATTGCGGCACGCCGGAGCCGGGAGACGAATACGTTTCCGGGGACAACCGGCATTTCCGGGTGGTGCAAATTGACCCCGCCGCCAAAGCCGCGCGCATGGAGGATTTAGGTTCCTTTCCCCTACCCGACGTGGAATGGGCAAAGGACAGCGCCCTGCCCGTGGCCGCCGTGCGCCGCGCCGTGGCCCTCTATTGCACCCACAGCGATGAAAGCTACGAGCCCACCGACGGCAAAAGCAGCATCGAAAAGCGGGGCGGCATCTACGACGTGGCGGAAAGCCTGAAGGCCAGCCTGGAAAAACAGGGCGTTACCGTCTATTACAGCGACGAAAACCATTATCCCCACGACGCGGGCGCTTACCGCCGCAGCCGCGCCACCGCCGCCTCCCTCGCCGAGGAAGGGGTGGACGCCATTTTCGATATCCACCGGGACGGCATCCCCGACGCCAGCCAGTACGAAAGCACCGTGGACGGCGAGGACGTGACCAAGGTGCGCCTGCTGGTGGGCCGCTCCAACCAGAACGCCGACGCCAACAAGCAGTTCGCCGCCCAGATCAAGGCCGTGGCGGACAAGGTGTATCCCGGTTTGGTAAAGGATATTTACTTCGGCAAGGGCACCTACAACCAGGATCTCATGAGCCAGGCGGTGCTGCTGGAATTCGGCACCCACAAGAGCGACAAAAATGAGGTGCTGGCATCCACCGCCCTCATGGCCGACGTGCTGGACCGCACCCTCTACGGCGGCGTCTCCGGCGCGGCGGGCGACGGAAAAACATCCGCCCCCAAAAATTCCGGCGGCGCTTCCGGCATCGCCTGGGTGATCGGCCTGCTCCTCGTGGGCGCGCTGGTCTACGCCTTCGCCGCCACCGGCGACCGCAGGCTGGCCTTTGATAAATTCAAAAGCACCTTTCGGGAAATGACCGGCGGCCTCTTAGGCGGACGCAAGGACGAAAACGGGCAATGAATTTTTCCCGGGGGAAACCGCTCTGTGTGGGACACAGAGCGGTTTCCCCCGGACCCCCTTCCGAGAAAGCCATAAAAAGATAAGCTCCAGCAAATTCCTCTGCTGGAGCCGATTTATTTATATCAATCCGGTGATTTTCATGAGGTACACGAAGATGAACGTGGAGAAAATGCACAGGGTGCTGGTGATGGCTACGCATTCGGCGGCCAATTCGCCGTCCCCGCCCATGCTCTGGGCCATGGGATAGGAGCTTACCGCCACCGGCGCGCCTAAGGCGATGAACGCGCAGGCCAGGGCCACGCCCCGCATGCCCGCCGCCACGCAGACCGCCATGCCGATCAGGGGCGAAACGAACAGTTTCCAGGGCACCACGATGGCAAGCTGCCGCACGTGGGCCTTGGCGCTGGAAAACTGAATGGCACCGCCCAGGGTGAACAGCGCCAGGGGCGTGGCGACCTTGCTTAAATCGCCCATGGACGTTTTCAGGAAGGCCGGGGGCTGGAAGCGCAGCAGCCACAGGGCAAAGCCCAGCAGGGAGCTGATGATCAGCGGATTTTTCAGGATGTTCAGCACGATGCGGCCCGGCTTGATTTTCCCCTGTCCCCACACGCAAAGGGCGATCACGGAGAAAACGTTGTAAAAGGGCACCGTCACCGTCACCAGCAGCGCCGCCAGGGACGTATCCTGCCCCGGAAACAGCATGGCCACCAGGGGAATGCCGAAAAAGGCGTAATTGCCCCGGCCCATGGCCTGGATCATGACGCCGATCTTCCTCGGATCCTTTTCCATCCGGGGCACAAGCAGGAACAGCAGCCCGAACTGCGCCGCCAGCAAGCCGGGGATCAGCAGGAAAGCGACGCCCGAAACGGGGGTATCGTAGGGCGTGTTCATCACGCTGTAGCACAGGTTCACGGGCAGAAACACCCGGAACACCAGCTGGTTCACGTCCTTCACCAGCTTGTCCGTCAGCAGCCCGATCCTGCGGCAGAACCAGCCGGTGGCCATCAGGCAAAGCAAGGGCAGCACCGTATTCAGGGCAAAGAGAAAATCATCCATGGCGCGTTCCTTTCCATTCGGTCATGGGCGCTGGGCAACAGGGCTGTTTTTCAGGGCCGTCTGCACGCGGGTCAGCGCCCGCTGCATCACTTCCTTCTGCTGGCCGCTCATTTCCGCCGGCGCGGGATCCGCGCTGCACAGCACGCGGTACTGCGTCGCGCCGTTCAAGTTTTGCCGCCAGATATAGGTGGGGGTGTATTCCGCCTGGAACTGCGTGCGGCCCTGGCCGTCGCTGGAAACGGTCAAATGCAGCAGCGCGCCGGAAATATCGAACCCCTCCCGGGATTCGGTGAGCAGCGTGCCCAAAGAGTAGGCCACAAAGGCGTCCCGGGCTTTGCCGTCCTCTCCCGTGACGGAAATGACCTCCATGGGCAGCACCCGGCTGGGCCGCGTGCCCAAAATGATGTCCGCCCCCATTTGGGCCAGGGCCTGGGCCGTTTTGCGCTGGGCGGAGGTCACGTCGGCCCCGTCGGCTTTGCCCCAGTACAGGCACACGATCACGCACCGCGCCCCCTGGCTGCGCGCCCAGCGGATATCCGCCCGGGCCGCGTCTAAGGAGAAGGGCTGCAAAAGTCCGGCGTTGCCCTTCTGGGCGTTTTTGCTTTTGGCGGTCAGCGCGTCCGTATAGGAAAGCAGGGCCACCTCGCCGCCGTTGAGGGGGATCAGGCGGCGCTGAACCGCGCCGGAGACGTTCACGCCGGTGCAGGTGAGGCCCCGGGCGGTCAGGGCGCTTACGGTGTCCGCCGCCCCCGGCGCACCCTGATCCAGGATATGCTCGCTGCCTAAGATCACCTGATCCATGCCCAGGGCGCGCACGGCGTCCGCCGCCTCCGAAAGGGCGATGGCGTCCCCGTATTTGCGGTCGGAGGAATTGATGAGCTGGGGCAGCGTGACCAGATTCAGGTCGGCGTACACCTTGCCGCTGATCTGGGACAGAACGGACCGGTAATCCGCCGTTTTATCCGTTTTGCTGTATACGGAATCGGTAATATCGCTTTGGAACGAAAGCAGGCCCCCGGCGGTGAGGGAAAAGGTATAGGGCGGCAGCGCGGCGGTGGGCTTGGCGGGCACGGGCGTATCCGCGGGCGCGGGAGCGGGCGTATCGGCAGCCAAGGCCACGGCGGTGGGCGCCAGGGTCACTTTCACGGTGCGCACCTGATTCTGCTGCGCCGCGGGCGCGGCTGTGGGGCCTTGAAACGCCGAACTCATCAGGCCGATCACCCGCTGGGCGTCCATCTGCGCGTCGGCGCTCTCTCCCCGCATCCTGCTGAACATGAACAAGCACCCCGCCGTCACCGTCACAGTGAGCAGCAGGGTCAGCAGGGTACCCAAGGACCAGCCTGGCTTGTGATGCTTCATACCCTATTCTCCGAAACGCCTTATGTCAGTATGACTCTTATAAGCGAAAGTTTTCGTAAAACGGCATAGCGTTGAGAGTGAAGAGTTGAGAGTTGAGAGTTGAGAGTAATATAGTGTTTCGCCAGGAAGCCAAACAAACAGCGTATCAATATGTCAGGCAAACTGAATCTCAACTCTCCACTCTCAACTCTCCGCTCTTTACGGATAAACGCCCTTAAGAGCTTCGACTTTACGGCTTGGTTTCCACCCGGATCATGCTTTCCACCCGGGCGTCGCGGGAATCAATGGCGGCCAGGGCCTTGCGGATGGAGCATTCCCCGGCGTCGTGGGTGATCAGAACGATCTGGGCGCGGCCGTTCACGGCGTCCCGCTGCATGAGGTTGCGGATGCTGATGCCCTCGTTGCCAAGGCACGTGGTGATATGGGCCAGCACGCCGGGCCGGTCGCTGGCTTCTAAGCGCACATAGAAGCTGCACCGCCAGTCGTTGGTGACGGAAAGGCCCTCGGCCAGCTTATCGGAATTATGGAAGGTGGGATGCCGGGGCGTTTCCCGGGAAACGGCATACAGCATATCGCTCACCACGGCGCTGGCGGTGGGGGCGCTGCCCGCGCCGCGGCCAAAGAGCATCATATCGTCGCAGGCGTGGCCGTGGAGGAAAATGGCGTTGAAGGAGCCGTTCACGGAGGCCAGGGGGTGGCTGTCCGGAATGAAGGTGGGATGTACCCGGGCGTCGATCACATTGCCCTGCCGCTTGGCGATGGCCAGCAGCTTCAGGGTGTAGCCCAATTCCTTGCCGAAGGCGATATCGGCGGCGGTCACCTGGGTGATGCCCTGGCGGTAAATCACGTCGAAGGGCACCCGGGCATGGAAGGCCAGGGAGGAAAGGATGGAAAGCTTATACGCCGCGTCGAAGCCCTCCACGTCGCTGGTGGGATCCGGCTCCGCCAGGCCCAGGCGCTGGGCGTCCTTGAGTACGGCGGCGTAATCGCTGCCCTCCTGGCTCATGCGGGTGAGGATATAGTTGGTGGTGCCGTTCACAATGCCCATCATTTCCTCGATGCGGTTGCTCATGAGGGAATCCACGGTGGTGCGGAT
>JAFSNT010000073.1 GCA_017443295.1 Clostridia bacterium | reverse complement strand
GCCTCCGCGTTTCGCGGGGGCGTTTTTTCGCGGGAAAAGCCCTGAAATCAAGGAAAAAACTGAAAATTACCGGTTGACAAACGCCGTGGAAACGATATACAATACCTTGTTGGTTTTTCAGCCAACTGGAGGGAGAAACACGTATGATTCGGAACGATATCCGTAATATTGCTATTATCGCCCACGTTGACCACGGCAAGACTACGCTGGTTGACCAGATGCTGCGGCAGGGCGGCGTTTTCCGGCAGAACCAGCAGGTGGCGGAGCGCGTGATGGACTCCAACGACCTGGAGCGGGAACGCGGCATCACCATTTTGGCCAAGAATACCGCCGTGCATTACGGCGACGCCAAAATCAACATCGTGGACACCCCCGGCCACGCCGATTTCGGCGGCGAGGTGGAGCGGGTGCTGAAAATGGTGGACGGGGTGCTGCTGCTGGTGGACAGCTTTGAAGGCCCCATGCCTCAGACCCGCTTCGTGCTGCAAAAGGCCCTGGGCTTAAAGCTGCCCGTGCTGCTGGTGGTGAATAAAGTCGACCGGCCCGACGCCCGCTGCGAGGAAGTGGTGGACGAGCTGGTGGATTTGCTGATCGAGCTGGACGCCGACCCGGAAACCCTGGATCGGCCGATTATTTACGCTTCCGCCCGGCAGGGCACGGCCACCCTGGACCTTTCCCAGCCCGGCACCGACCTGCGGCCTCTATTTGATACCATCATGAAATATATCCCCGCCCCGGAGGGCGATCCGGACGGCCCCGCCCAGGTGCTGATTTCCACCATCGACTACAACGAATACGTGGGCCGCATCGGCATCGGCCGCATCAACCGGGGCACCTTGAAGGACAATATGATGGTGGTGCGGTGCAATGCCGAAAACGATCAGGTTTCCGCCCCCTGGCGGCTCACCGGCCTGTCCCTGTATGATGGCCTCAAGCGCGTGGGCGCGGAGCAGGTGAGCATGGGCGATATCGTGGCCCTCACCGGTCTTGCCGATATTTCCATCGGCGATACGGTGTGCGACCCCGCCACCCCCGAACCCCTGCCCTTCGTGGCAATCACCGAGCCTACCGTGACCATGACATTCTCCGTCAACGACTCCCCCTTTGCGGGTCGGGAAGGCCAGTATGTCACCAGCCGCCATCTGCGCGCCCGGCTATACCGGGAAATCGAAACCGACGTATCCCTCCGCGTGAAGGACGGGGAGACCCCGGACCAGTTTGAAGTCTGGGGCCGCGGCGAACTGCACCTGTCCATTCTCATCGAAACCATGCGTCGCGAGGGCTACGAGTTCCAGGTGAGCAAGCCCGAGGTCATCTATAAATTCGAGGACGGCCGCAAGCAGGAACCCATCGAGCGCATGGTGGCCGACGTGCCCCAGGCCTACGCGGGCGCTGTGATCGAAAAGATCGGCCGTCGGCGGGGCACCCTGGAATCCATGGGCGGCAGCGACCGGGTGCGTTTGGAATTCCTGGTGCCCAGCCGGGGCCTCTTCGGCTACCGCAGCGAATTCATGACCGACACCCGGGGCGAAGGCATCATGAGCGCCGTGTTCGATCATTACGAGGATTACAAGGGCGATATTCCCCATCGGAACGTGGGCGCGCTGGTCTGCTATGAAACGGGCGAAACCACCCAGTATGCCCTCTTTAACGTGCAGGATCGCGGCACCCTGTTCCTCGGCAGCCAGACCCCGGTGTACGGCGGCATGATCTGCGGCGAAAGCAGCCGCCCCGGCGACATCGTGGTGAACGTGTGCAAGGCCAAGCACGTGACCAACATGCGCAACGCCTCCGCTTCGGAAGACAGCCTGCGCCTTGTGTCCGTCCATCCCCTCACCCTGGAAGAGTGCTTAGAATTCATCGACGACGACGAGCTGCTGGAAATCACGCCCAAGTCCCTGCGCATGCGCAAGCGGGAACTGAGCCACGAGCAGCGCGCCAAGGCCGCCGCTAGGGCGAAGCAGTAAAAAAGCATACGGAAAGCGGCTGGGGGAAATAACGCCTCAGCCGCCTTTTTATACAAATAAAGTGAAAAGTGGAAAGCTGTATAGTCGGCAAATGTGGATCGAGCCGACAGAAAGGATGCAGATTGCTTTCTATTCAAATTTCCACTTTTCACTTTTCACTTTCCACTTTTACAGAAAGATTCCGGGAAGCTCTGTCAAAGAATCAATAGTATAATCCGGCGTATATTCGGGCTTCTTTGGGATTTGCAGCGCGCCGAAGCCCTGACGGAGCCACACGGTTTTCATGCCTAAGGCCTTGGCGGGGGCAATATCGTTATCCAGCCGGTCGCCGATCATAAAAGCTTCCTCCGGGGCGCATCCGGCCAGGGAAAACGCGAGACGAAAGATTGTGGGATCGGGCTTTGAAGCACCCGCTTCCCAGGAGGAAGCCACCGCCGTGAAATAGGGCAGGATGCCCCATTCCTGGAGGCGTTCTTTCAAGCCCTTGGCCTGATTGGCGATGACGCCCAAACTGTATTTTTGCGACAGCGCCGCCAAAACAGCGGGGGCCTCGGGGTACAGGGTTTCCAGCTCGCCCCGGAAGGGCGCAACCTGGGTAAAGCCGTATTTTTCCACAACAGTGCGGTATTGGGGCAGGTATTGCCGGGAAGCTTCTTCGATTTCCCGGTAAATGTCCCCGGCGGTCAGGCCCAGGGCGCGGGCCTCCGGCATGTCCGCCTGTTCCCGGCAGCGGGCTTCCCATACGGCGTCTTCGTCCACCAAGGTATAACCAACATCAAAAAACAAATAACGAATGGGCATAAAAAGCTCCTTTGCTTTGCAATCTCATTAAGGAAAAAAGTGAAAAATGAAAAGTGGAAAGTGAAATTATATATACATGTAGCCAAGATCAGGCCAAGCGGCTTCTATTTATATTTCCACTTTCCACTTTTCACTTTCCACTTTCCGTCCTTATGGGGGCGGGATAAATCGGGGGTCGTCCAATAAAGTGCTTTCAGAAAACAAGCGTGCGGCGGCGTCCGTATATTCCTCCGCCGTGGTGGCCTTGCGCAGGGCGCGGCGGACGGGGGCGGGGCAGTCCACGGCGTAGAGCAGATACCCCATCAGCCCGTGCATCCGGCCCACCGCCGCGTGTTCCGGCCAGTATTTCAGGTATTCATAATACAGCCGGTCGTGGAAGGCACGCAGGGATTCCAGCGTCAGCCTTTCGCCGCCCTGAATGGTTTGGGCTAAAGCGGGATTGGTGAGCAGCCCCCGGCCCAACATCCAGCCCGCGCCGCCTGGGTTGCTTTCCGCAAATGCCCGGCAGTCGGCCTCGCACAGCAAATCGCCGTTGTAAATCACGGGGAAAGGGGCCGCTTCCACCGCCTGGCGGTAAAAATCCCGGTGGGGCGTGCCGTGGTAAAATTCCCGGCAGGTGCGGGGATGCAAAATCCATTCGTGGACGGGATAGCGGCAGAAAATATCCAGCAGCCGGGGCCATTCCTCCGGGCTTTCCCAGCCCGCCCGGGTTTTTAAGGAGGTGGGCAGCGGGGCCTTTTCGTACACCGCGTCCAGGAAGCGGGCCAGGGCGTCCGGATCCCGCAGCATGCCCGCGCCCTTGCCCTTGGCCGTGACCGTGCCGGAGGGGCAGCCCAAGTTCAGGTTCACTTCGGTGTAGCCCGCGTTCCGAAGCAGCTGGGCCATATCCAGAAAGCGGTCCGCGTCCTTCGCCAATATCTGGGGCACGGCGGGCACTCCGGCGTTTTCCTTGGGAGCGAAATCCGCCTGCTGGCGGCTGGTGAAGCTCAAGCTTTGGGAGGGGCTGATGAAGGGCATAAAGTATTTTTCCACCCCGCCGAAAACGGCGTTGTGTACCCGGCGGTAAATCGCGTCGGTGAACCCTTCCAGGGGAGCGAAATACAGCTTCATGAATCTTCGTTTCCTTGCGTGAAAATTTCGCCGGACAGGGCGGAAAGGGCGTCCAGAGAAAGGGCCGTTCCATCCGCCAGCAGCAGCTGCCGTTCGGGCAGACGAATCCTTTTCAGCCTCTCCGTCACGGTCACATACGCGCCGCCCTGCTTGCGGCTGTCCGGCTGAAAATAGGTGACGGTGATCAGGGGATGATCCTTGGCGGCAAGCAGCCGCCGCAGCTTTTCGTCCAGCTCACTTAGCTCCCATTCGCCTAACTCCGCCTTTTCCTGGGTAGTTCGGGCGCTTTCGGTAATGGCCGCGTCGTAGCCTGTCAGGGCGGCAAAGGGGGAAAACTGGGCGGCACGCTCCAGGGGCGGCATGGGACGGCGGGTAGGGGAGACGTGACGGGGCAGATTCAGAATGTCGCCATAGCGGGAATTGTCCATAAGCGCCTCAATATTTCATAAAGGTTTTGAGTACCTTGATGCCAAGGCCATAGCCGGGGAATTCCAGCGTCTTTTTGGCCTGCTTCAGCATGTCCCGGATGGGGATCTGCTGGGGGCAGTGCTTTTCACAGCGGCCGCACTGGACGCACATGCCCGCGCCGGTGCTGTTTTTGCGCAGGGCGGTACACATGAAGTATTCCCGCCAGCCCGCCATTTTCCCGTCGGTGTAGAAGCGATTATAGGCGGCGAAGATGCCGGGGATATCCACCTGATGAGGGCAGGGCATGCAGTAGCGGCAGCCGGTGCAGCCCACCTTCATGCGGGCGTTGATGGCTGTTTTCACGGTTTCGATGAGGACGAAATCCTGCTCCGAAAATTCCCCGGGCCGGGCCTCGTCGGCGGCGCGGAGGTTTTCGTTCACCATGGAAAGGGAATTCATGCCGGAAAGCACGCAGGTGACCTCCGGCTGGTTCCACAGCCAGCGGAAGCCCCATTCCGCCGGGGTGCGTTTTCGGGGATCGGCGGCGAAGGCTTTCACGGCGTCCGGGGGCAGATGATTCACCAGCCGCCCGCCCCGCAGGGGTTCCATGATGATAACGGGAATCCCCTTTTGCGCGGCGTATTTCAGGCCCGTGACCCCGGCCTGGGAATGCTCGTCCAAATAATTGTATTGGATTTGGCAGAAGTCCCAGTCATAGGCGTCGAGGAGGCGGCAGAACATGTCCGAATTGCCATGATAGGAGAAGCCCGCGTGCCGGATGGCCCCGCTGGCCTTTTTTTCCGAAAGCCAGTCGGCGACGCCCAAGGCCTTGATGCGCTCCCAGGAGTTCACGTCGTTGAGCATATGCATCAGGTAGTAATCCACGTGATCCGTTTGCAGGCGGCGCAGCTGCTCCTGGAAGTATTTCTCCATGTCGTCGGGCTTTTTCAGATAGTAATGGGGCAGCTTGGTGGCGATGTTGATTTTGTCGCGGATGCCGTTGCGCTTGAGGATTTCGCCCAGGGCAACTTCGCTGCCGGAATACACATAGGCGGTATCAAAATAATTCACCCCGCCCTGATAAGCGGCCATGAGTTCCTTTTCCGCCTTGTCCAGGTCGATCTTTCCGCCTTTGGTGGTAAAGCGCATGCACCCGTAGCCCAAGATGGAGAGGGGATTGCCGGAACGGTCGTTGCGGTATTGCATGATTGAACTCCTTTTTCATATTGAATTATATACTTTTGCTGCTTTCTCGGAAGGGGGTCTGGGGGAAACCGCTCTTTGGCATCCAAAGAGCGGTTTCCCACAGAAACATCCCCTGCCTCGTCACGCTCTGTGCCCGCCGATTTGGGCGTTGCGGTCGCGGGCGGTGGCGCCGTCTAAGAAATCCATACCCCGGAGGATGGCGTTTTTGCCGAAGCGCTGTTTAATGCCCAGCACAGCCTGTAAACGGCGCTTTTCCCTGGCGATTTCGGCTTCCTGGCGCTTGCGGTGGGCGTCCAGGGCGGCGTAATCGGTGAACATGTCCAATTGATCGGTGGCGGGGCGCTGCTCTTTTCCCTCGGGAACGACGCGGCCAGCGGCCACATACATGCGGCGCACCAGCAAACGGCCGTCCACAATGCGGTCGTACAGGGCCGCCATGGCCTGGGAAAGCAGGCGGGCGGAGGCGGTATACAGGCCCAAATTTTCGCTGCCATGGGCGGGCTTGGGCACGGCTCGGCCATAATGATCCTTTTCGATGGGGCCGTTATAGACGGAGCGCAGGGCCGGATCCAGCAGCGATTCCCGGTCATAGCCCACATAGAGGGAGATTTGGTCGGTCACCAAATGCTTTTCCAGCAGATCCAGGGCCAGGGCGTCGGTCATTTCCAGGATCACTAAGCGCGCCTGGGCGGCGGTGTAGGGGCTGTGAAGCACCTGGCCGCTGGAAAGGGAATGATCCTGCGGCACGTAGGATTTGATGTCCCGAATGGTGCAGCTTTCGTAGCCCCAGGCGTGGTCGATGAGCAGCTCGGCGTTGATGCCGAAGGCGGAATAGAGCTTATCCTCGCCTAAGGGCGAATAGGGCGGGCCTAAGGAGGCCCGGGCGATATCGCCCATGGTGTGCAGGCCCAGGCTGTCCAGCCTGCGGGCGTAGCCGGAGCCTACCCGCCAGAAATCGGTGAGGGGCCGGTGGCTCCACAGGGTTTCCCGGTAGGAGTCCTCGTCCAGGAAAGCCATGCGCACGCCATCCTTGTCCAGCGGCATGTGCTTGGCCACGATGTCCATGGCGACTTTGGCCAGGTATAGGTTGGTGCCGATGCCCGCCGTGGCGGTAATGCCCGTTTCCTTTAATACCCTGCGGATCATGCGCATGGCCAGCTCCTGGGGGGTGCAGCGGTAGGTGTCCAGGTAGGGGGTCACGTCCATGAACACTTCGTCGATGGAATAGACGTGAATATCCTCCGGGGCCACGAACTGGGTGTAGATGCCGTAAATCTGCGTGCTGACGCGCATGTATTCACCCATGCGAGGCTTGGCGGTGATGAAATCCAGGGCGTATTCCGGATGCGCTTTCAGCTCCGGGTCCTGATCGGAAGCGCCGGAAAACGCGCCAACCGGAGCCGCGTCCAGCCGTTTCGCGTTGATCTGCTTTACCCGCTGGTTTACCTCGAACAGCCGCGCACGACCGGGCACGCCGTAGGCTTTCAGGGGCGGGGAAACGGCCAAACAAATGGTTTTTTCCGTGCGGCTGTCGTCCGCCACCACTAAATGAGTGGTCAAGGGGTCCAGCCCACGGGCCACGCATTCCACGGAGGCATAGAAGGATTTGAGATCAATCGCAATATACATTCGCTGCCGATCCATGCTTTCCTCCCGTCCTCCCATATAAAATGCGCACTGGTGTTTGCATTTCTATTATAACAGATCAATGCGGATTTGAAAAGAGGAAAAAATAAAAAGTCGAAAAAAGCCGCGCCCGAAGGCGCGGCGGGAAACCAGGATATAGGAGATTACTTCTTCTTGGCCTTGATGGCAGCCTGGGCAGCGCTCAAGCGGGCGATGGGCACCCGGAAGGGGCTGCAGGAGACGTAGTTCAGGCCGATTTCGTTGCAGAATTCGATGGAGGACGGGTCGCCGCCGTGTTCGCCGCAGATGCCGCAGTGGATCTTGGCGTTGTTCTCGTGGCCCATGGTCACGGCCATGCGCATCAGCTTGCCAACGCCCACAGTGTCCAGACGGGCAAAGGGATCGGATTCGTAGATCTTGTTGGCATAGTAAGCGGGCAGGAACTTGCCGGCGTCGTCGCGGGAGAAGCCGAAGGTCATCTGGGTCAGGTCGTTGGTGCCGAAGCAGAAGAAGTCAGCTTCCTTGGCGATTTCGTCCGCGGTCAGGGCGGCGCGCGGGATTTCGATCATGGTG
>JAFSNT010000011.1 GCA_017443295.1 Clostridia bacterium | reverse complement strand
GGATGCGTTCTCCGTTTTCATCGGCCCGCAGGATAATAAACTGGCCCGGCTCCGCCTTGCGGGCCACCAGCGGCGCGTCCACCCGCATGAGGGTGACGGTGGGGTTCAGGATTTTCTTTTCCAGGATCTTGTTCACGATGCGTCCTCCTTTTCTGCTGCACGGCGTCCGGCATGACGCCACTCGCCCATTATAGCAGATTTTTCGGAAAAATCATGGGGGAAACAAAAGAAAAGCAATTTTTCTTGACGGGATTTTTCATACGCTGTATGATATATACAAGGTATCTGTTCGTTTGCGCCGGGTTTTCCCGATTCGTGCGGTTTTCGGACGTAGGGGCGGATATCATCCGCCCGAACCTATCATCCGCCCGAACCTATCATCCGCCCGTAATGCTGGATATCACGAACGCCGAAAAAACCAGCGCGCCGATCATGTTACGCGGAGCGGGCGGATCATATCCGCCCCTACGGTCTTATATCCAAACAATGTGGATAAACCATGATCGACAGAACAGTTACTCTATAAATAGGGAAAATCCCCGAAGGAATGGATGCGATCATGATGGAAGAAAACCAACGGGTAAACGAAACGCCCGCCATGCCGGAGGAAGCCCCCGCCGCAGTGGAGGAAGCCCCCGCCGCAGTGGAGGAAGCCCCCGCCATGCCGGAGGAAGCCCCCGCCATGCCGGAGGAAGCCCCCGCCATGCCGGAGGAAGCCCCCACCATACCGGAGGAAGCCCCCGCCATGCCGGAGGAAGCCCCCGCCATGCCGGAGGAAGCCCCCGCCGCAGTGGAGGAAGCCCCCGCCGCAGTGGAGGAAGCCCCCGCCGTACCGGAGGAAGCCCCCGCCGCGCCGGAGCCGCAGCCCGAACAAAAAAACGGGAAGAAAAAGCGCCCCCCGCGCCCGCGGGCGGAAATCCTGAACATCAAGCGCAGAAAAAGGAAGGGCGCGGACAAAACCGCGAAAAAGCAGCGCCTTCCGCGCCACGAGGTGGTGGCCCAGCAGGATATCAGCTATCGCGGCCCCCTTTCCTACCGGCACATGATGATCTTGGGCTGGCTGTGCCTCTTTTTCGCGCAGGTGGGACTGGTGCTGTCCACGGTGGGCAAGGCGGAGCCCAGCATCGCGGAAGCCGGCGCGGGGCTGATCACCTTCGGCAACTACGCCGGTTCGCTGTTCATGCCGTTTTTGCTGCTGGCCAACTTTTCCAGGATCCTGTCGTCCAAGCAGCAGTTTAGCAAGCTGCTGCTGACCTACGGCGGGCTGGCCGTGGCCATGGGCCTGGCCCTGCCTTTTGTATACGAGCATTACGTCCGGGGTCTGGCCGCCGCCGCCGCGCAGCTCGCCCCGGAATTTGAGGACCAGCTTCTGGCACTTTTCCAGGAACAGGCGTTCAAGGACGGCTATTTTGCCTACAATTTGTTCGTCGACCTGTTTTTATGCACCCTGTTCATGTTCTTCCTCACGTACCATTTCAAGCGCCCCGTCCGGCGCGGGTGGGTGATCGGCTTCCGGACGCTGGCCATTCTGCCGGTGCTGTATGAACTGACGTGCATCGTGCTGAAAACCCTGTGCAAAAACGGAAACATCACTTTGCCCATGTACGCCTCCTGCTTCCTGTCCACCAAGCCGCCCATGAGCTTCGCCGCCTTCGTGGCCCTGGCGCTGTTCATTAAGAAGCGGGAGCGGGTGTTCCTGAAAAACGGCAGAACCTACGAGGAATACGGCCATTTCCTGGAAACCAACGCCAACTCCCTGCACTTTTCCGTTCACGCCTGCGTCACCTTTATCGTCGCAGCGGTGGTCGATGTCGTGATTTTTATCGTCTTCTCCGTGCTGATGACGGCGGGGGATCTGGCTGCCGCCGGCGAGCAGGTGATTGAAAATGAAGAAATGGTCTCCAGCATGACCACGCGCGTCATGTACGTGGTCCAGGCGGCGGGTTTCGGCGAATCGACCATGCTTTTCTTCGTGGCCCCCTTCGTGCTGCTGTTCTCCTACACCCGGAAGCACGCGGACACGAAGATGGACCTGCTCATTCCCGTGATCGGCGTCGCCGCCATCGCGGCGCTGTACATGGAAACGTTTTTCCAAATCCTGTGCGAGCTGCCCAACGTCCTCCAAGCGTATATTCAGTCCATTCCGAGCTTGGACCCCGCGGTGCTGGGGATGACGGAAGAAGAACTGACGCAGCTGATGCTGCTGATGATGCAGACCGTGCAGTAAAGGGGAGGGGAAGAAGCTTTGGAAATGAACAAAGGCGGAAAGCGCCTGCACCTGATGGACAGCCTGCTTTCCGGCGTCATCGTATTATACGCCACCTATCTCATGCGGAATGCCGCCGGGAGCAAAGCGCTGCTGTGCGTCCTGTTTTTGCTGCTGGCCGCTGAAAGCGCCCTGCGCATTTCGGAGGGCAAGCGCACGAAGACGCAGCGGTTCTGCGTCATGGCCCTGTATCTGGTGGGCGCGGCGCTGATCCTGGTGCTGGAGCCGTTCCATTCCAGCCTGCTGGCGGCGGCCGCCGTAGAATTTACCGTGCTGCTGTTCAACCGCGTCGCGGCGATCATGAAGAAACCCAAAAAGCGCGCCATCGTGTTCAACGTGATCTGTATTCTGCTCATCCTTTACGCTGCTTTCGTCTTTTTCGGCAGCGATTTGATGGTCAGCCAGACGGTGAATATGGATGAAGCCGAACTTCAGGCGAACCCGGAATTATCAAATCTTTCGGAGAGCATGGATCAATTGGAAGAACTGGACGAATCGTTCGGCGGCATGATGGGGCTGGACATCCTGGTGTACATCCTGCTGATGCTGCTCATCCTGGTTCGGATGATCTTTCATGTGATCGGCATATCCATTTCCCAGATGAAGCTGAACGTGCTGATGAACATCGTCCGGGAAACCTATGTGCTGGAGATCGTGCTGGGCCTGGTGCTGATGATCGTCGCCTGTTCCTCCATTTTCACCACGCTGGAACCCAACATGAATGAATACTGGGACGCCCTGTGGTACTCCTTCGCCCTGGTGACCACCATCGGCTTTGGCGATATCACCGCCACCACCCTGATCGGCCGCGCCCTGTCCGTGTTCCTCGGCATTTACGGTATCGTGGTGGTCGCCATCATCACCTCCGTCATCGTCAACTTCTACGGCGAAATGCGCCGGATCAAGAAGCCGGAGGAAGAAGACGGGGATTCGGATGAAGGAACGCTTTGAAATAGGTAGGAGGTAGGAAGTAGGAGGTAGGAAGTAGGAGGTTTTATCATGTCTAACAAAACGCTTGCTTTCGTTCATGCTTGTTGGACTATATATACTTCCTACCTCCTACCTCCTACTTCCTACCTGACTGTCAATCCGATACGCCTGTCTATTTGCTCAAGAGTAAAGGAGTTTCCATGAAAAACACTTCCAGCCGGGAACGCACCCGGCGCGTGGCCCTGTGCGGCCTGCTGATCGCCATGATGCTGGTGCTGGGCTTTGTGGAAAGCCGCATCCCCATCAACGTGGGGGTGCCGGGCATCAAGTTAGGCCTGTCCAACGGCGTGCTGATTTTCGCCGTGTATATGCTGGATCTTCCCACGGCCTGGATGCTGATGGCGCTGAAGGTCACCCTGTCCGGCCTGCTGTTCGGCGGCTTTAACACCATCATGTACGCCCTGGCGGGCGGCGTGGTGAGCATGCTCGCCATGTCCCTTCTGAGCCGGGTGAAGGGCATGCACCCCGTCACCGTCAGCATGGCGGGGGGCGTTGCGCACAACGTGGGCCAGGTGGCCCTTGCCATGATTATTCTGCAAACGCCCCAATTGCTCTACTATATGGCGGTGCTTATGCTGGTGGGCCTGGCCTGCGGCGCGCTCACCGGCGTGGTGGCGAATAGCGTGATGAAGCACCTCAAAACCATTCGGTAAAGTGAAAAGTGGAAAGTGAAAAGTGAAGATGAAAAATGTCCCAATTCCATCGGAGTCACGACATCATGATAAATTTCCACTTTTCACTTTTCACTTTCCACTTTATTGCCATAAAAGCCCCCTTTCATACGGCTTTGCCTGCTGGCATAGGCTGATGAAAGGGGGGATTTTTTGATGGGGGAAACCATCCTTTGTATCGGCGCGGCCATGGTGGGGGCGGGATTCGCCTCGGGCCGGGAGATCATGCGGTTTTTCAGCCAGTACGGGGCTTTTTCCTGGGCGCTGGCGGCTTTCGCGTCCCTTATGACGGCCTGGATGCTCCGGCGGATGCTGGCTGTGGGGGGCGTTCATTCCAGACTGGAAAAGGGGCTGCTTTTTCTGTTTTCTCTGGCTGTGGGCGGCGGCATGACGGCGGCGGCGGGGGAGCTGTGGGCGCTGACCGTGCCGGTACATTACGCCCGAACGGCTGGAAGCGTGGTCACCCTTATTGCGTGCCTGCTCCTGGCTGGAGGCTCCCTGCGGGGCATGGCGTGGCTGGGGAGGCTTTTGCTTCCTTTTCTCTTGGCGGTGCTGATTCTGTGCCTGCGTGTTCCCGGCGCGTCCCGGCAAAAAACGTATACCCTTTGGGAAATGATCTTAGCCGCCGTCAGCGTGGCGGGCTACTGCGGCCTGAACGGCATGACCGCCGCCGGGGTGCTTTCCGATTCCCGGCCAAGGCGCGAGCAAAACGGCATTGCTGCCGCAATCGGTTTATTGACCGCCCTGCTGCTGGGCCTGGGCAACGCGGCGCTGCTGCCCCATGCTGAATCGCTTTCGGACGCGCCCCTGCCCACCGTTTCCCTGCTCCGGGCCTACGGCAAGCCGGGCTACTATCTGTCCGCCGCCGTGCTGTACCTGGCTGCCTCCACCACCCTCATCGCCGTCCTGCGGGGCCTTTTGACCCTCGCCGCGCCCTATTTGCCCCGGCATAAAAAAGCATGGATCGGCCTTGCTGTGCTGGCGGTTTCTTTCCTCGGCTTTCAGGATATCGTCGGGACGGCGTATCCGGCCTTGGGGTGGGCGTATCTGATTCTACTGGGCACTGCCAGCCGCCGTAACGAATGATAAAGAGAGAGATTCTTCGCTGGCGCTCCACTGACGTTCCGCTGGCTCAGAATGACAATGGATGGTGGTTGGTAAAAAGCTTCGCACTTGACTTGCTGCTTATATATCAAATTCGCATAATTGTCATTCTGAGCAGGCGGGCAGGCAGAGCGCCCGCCGTCGCGAAGAATCTCTTCCTTTGATAAAAGGATTGCACGTTTCCATGCAATCCTGCTGAACTATTGCTGTTCAAATGTGATTTTGTCTCCGTCCATGGTCATGCGCACTGTGCCGCCCAAATGGATTTCCCCGGCGATGAGCTTTTCGCTCAATGCGTCCTCGATGGTGCGCTGGATCACCCGGCGCAGGGGACGCGCGCCGAACTGGGGATCGAAGCCCGCCTGGGCCAAATGGGAAACCACGTCCGGGCCGTAAGTCAGGTCGATTTCTCGTTCCTTCAGGCGCTTGGCTACCTGGGACAGCATGAGAGCGGCGATTTGCTCGATGTCCTTCTGCTCCAGCTTGTGGAACACAATGATTTCGTCCACCCGGTTCAGGAATTCGGGGCGGAACACGTTCTTGATGTCGGTGAGTACCCGCTCCCGCATGCGCTCGTAGTCCATGGCGTCGGCCATGCCCGCGCCGAAGCCCATGCCGCCGCGCTGGGCGGATTGCGCGCCCGCGTTGCTGGTCATAACGATGACGCAGTTTTTGAAGCTGACCACCCGGCCCATGTTGTCGGTGAGGCGGCCGTCCTCCAGAATCTGCAAAAGCATATTGAACACGTCCGGGTGGGCCTTTTCGATTTCGTCAAACAGCACCACGGAATAGGGCTTGCGGCGCACGGCCTCGGTGAGCTGGCCGCCCTCGTCGTAGCCCACGTAGCCGGGGGGAGACCCCACCATGCGGCTCACCGTGTGCTTTTCCATGTATTCGCTCATGTCCAGGCGAATCAGGGCGTTTTCGTCCCCGAACATGGCTTCGCCCAAGGCCCGGCACAGCTCCGTTTTGCCCACGCCGGTGGGGCCGAGGAAAATGAAGCTGCCGATGGGGCGCTTGGGGTCCTTGAGGCCCGCCCGCGCCCGGCGGATGGCCCGGCTGACGGCGGAAACCGCTTCCTCCTGGCCTACCACGCGGCTGTGCAGCAGGTCTTCCAGGTGCAGCAGGCGGGCGGATTCCTCCTCCGTCATTTTCTTCACGGGAATGCCCGTCCACCCGGCCACCACCTGGGCGATTTCTTCCTCGCCCACGGTGTCCTTGGCGGTCGTCTTTTTCTGCTCCCAGGCGGCGCGCTTCTCCTCGATCTCGGCGCGGAGGGTGTGCTCCTCGTCCCGGAGGGCGGCGGCCTTCTCATAGTCCTGCTTGTCGATGGCTTCCCGCTTTTCCCGCAGCACGCCTTCCAGCTTCTTTTCCTGGGCCTTCATGTCCGGCGGCGCGGTGAAGGATTGGATGCGCACGCGGGAGGCGGCTTCGTCCATGAGGTCGATGGCCTTGTCGGGCT
>JAFSNT010000072.1 GCA_017443295.1 Clostridia bacterium | reverse complement strand
TGGAAAGTGAAAAGTGAAAATAAGAAACCTATGACAGCGGTTATGATTGTATCTATACAATCTTCACTTTTCACTTTTCACTTTTTTATCCTTCCCTGCCGTTCAGGGCAGCGTACATGAGGATGCCAGCCGCCACGGAAGCGTTCAGGGAACCCACGCCGCCCCGCATGGGCAGGCTCACCTTGTAGTCGCAGGCCTCCAGCACCAAACGGCTGACGCCCTCGCCCTCCGCGCCCACGATCAGGGCCATGGGGCCGGAGAAGCTCACCTTGCGGTAATCCTCGCCGTCCATGTCGGCGGCGTAGAGCCAGACGCCCTGCTTTTTCAGCGTTTCCAGGGTGCGGGTCAGGTTGGTCACCCGCGCCACCTTCACGGTTTCGATGGCCCCGGCGGAGGCCTTCACGGCGGAGGGGGTCAGGCCCACGGCCCGACGCTCCGGCACGATCACGCCGTGCGCGCCCACGCAGGCGGCGGTGCGGATGATGGCCCCCAAATTCTGGGGATCGGTCACCCCGTCCAGCACGATCAGGAAGGGCGCTTCGTTCTTTTCCTGGGCCTCGGCCAGCATGTCCTCCACGTCGTAATACCGATAGGCGGAAGCGAAGGCCAGCATGCCCTGGTGGTTCTTGGTGATCTCGTCCAGACGGCTGCGATCCACGGTCTGGATGGGAATGTGGCGGTCACGGGCCATGGCAATGATTTCCTTGGCCGTACCGGACAAATCGCCCTTGGCCACCAGCAGCTTTTCGATATCGCGGCCGCTCTTGATGGCTTCCCGGATGGGATTGCGGCCGGACAGCAGATTTTCCGGCGGCAGGAAGGCGACCTCCCTGGGCGGTTCGGGCCGGAATTCTTTTTTGGGCGCGGGCCGCTGCTCCATCTTGGGGGCGGGCTTGCGGGGCGCGGGCTTTTCCTCATAGCGCTTGGAATACCCTTCTTTTTTGGGCGCGCCCTGATACCCGGTTTTCTCGAATTTTTTGCCAGGGCGGCTGTCCTTCTTATACCCGTCCTTTGCGTTTTCCCGGCGCTGTTCCTCCGTCTTTGCGGTGGAGCGGCGATAACGGGTGCCTTCTTCTTCCCATTTGCTCTCGGCCCGCAGGTGATCCTTCCGGGTCATTTTCTTTTTGTTGAAATCCTGATAAAATGCCATATTGTTACGCTCCTAAATCAAAGATGTTTATAAAACTCCCGCATTTCCGCCGCTTTGCCGCAGCTCCTGGCTCCTTCGGGGCAGGGACCGGAAACGCAGCCGGGGCCGCCGTTTTCAAAGATCACGGGGGCCACCTGCTTGCACAGCCGCAGCATTTCCCGGGCCATGGCGCGGATCTCCCACTGGGCGCGGCTGCAGCACCGCAGGGAGAAGAAATGCAGCAGCTCCCTTGCGTTCATGGTGACCGTGATGTGGGTTTCGCAGGCGTTGGGCAGCACGAAACGGGCGTCCTCGTTGCTGCCCTCGCCCTTGCCTAACTTTTCCTGCCAGGCCACGTACCACGCCTGCATCTGGTCCATCTGCGCTTCAAATTCCCGCACGGCTTCCTCGCCCAATTCCTTGATGCGGGGCGGCACGATATAGCCGAAGCCCTTGTCCAGGCTCACGTAGCGTTGGCTCTGCACCGAAAAGCTGGCGATGCGGTGGCGGGTCAGTTGGGCCAGCAGCGCCCGGCTCACCCCGGACACGCCGAAGGTGAAGGAAGCATGCTCCAATACAGACAGATGTCCCGACGCCACGATGCGCCGCAGGAACGCCGCCTGATCCTTTTCGTTCACCAGCGCTTTCAGCTCGTCATATTCCATGGCGGAATAGCAGGTGCGCGCCGCCAGGGCGCAGGTCTTTTCCGGGTCAGGGGTAAAAGCCAGCAGCTCCACTTGCAGTTGTTTTTCCGGCATAGCTCATTCTTCTCCTTGAAGGTAGGGTTCAAGTTCCCTGATTTTCCCGCTCTGTCCGGTCAGATACAG
Source organism: Clostridia bacterium (assembly GCA_017443295.1). Classification (GTDB taxonomy): domain Bacteria; phylum Bacillota; class Clostridia; order Christensenellales; family Aristaeellaceae; genus RUG563. The sequence goes on along the minus strand of JAFSNT010000072.1, from coordinate 4,992 downwards.
GTAGCCCAGCAGGGCTTCCAGGCCGGTGGCCTCCGCGTATTCCCCCACGGAGGCGGACTTGGGCGCCCCGTGATGAGGATGGGCGTTGCGGCCCCGGCGCACGATGTCCGCTTCCTCCTGGGAAAGCAGCGGCAGCAGGCGGGCAAGCTCCCTGGCCTGGCTCACGGCGCTGACGGCTTCGTTGGAAGCGCGGTGCATGTCCTTTACCAGCAGGTTCTTTTGCAGCAGACGGGTGCGCACCAGCAGGGCGTGAACGCTGTCGCCCACATAGGCCAATTGCAGCGGGGACAGCATGCGGGCTTCCTCGGGCGTAAGGTTCGGCGAAAAATCCGTCATCATTATTTCAGGGCGGTCTTGCTGTAGGCGGAGGGACTCATGCCCACGATGTTCTTAAAGGTCTTGGAGAAGTGATAGGGGTCGTTCATGCCCACCTCGATGCCCGCCTGGCGCACGGTATAGCCTTCCTTGAGCAGCACCTTGGCCCGCTCCATTTTGCAGAAGAGCTGATAGCTCTGTGGCGGCATGCCCACTTCGGAAACGAAGCGCTTGCGGAAGGTTTCCACCGGCATGCGGGACAGGGCGGCCATATCGTTCAGGGAGAAGCTGTCGCGGTACTGGTTTTTGCGCATGGCGTCCACCACCTTGGCGATCTCGTGGGAGAGCACCGCGTCCATGGCCACGGGCTGGCCGGAGTGGGAGGCCAGCATGGCCCACAAAAGCTGCTGCAGCTGGGCGCTGGAAGCGTCCTCCGCCGCCGCCACGCGCACGGTGGCCTGCACGATGTGCTTGGCCAGGTTCAGCTGGCTGGGCAGCGCACCCTGCTTCATGATGCGGTGGGGCAGCGCACCCATCCGCTGCAGGAACGAACCCGCCAAAGCGCCGCCCACCATGATCCACAGCACCCGGGCCTCCTGGTGTACGTCGAGGATCACGCCCCGGGAGCCGGGGGGCAGCATGCAGCAGTCGCCGCTGCGCAGGGTGAGGGATACGTCCTCGTTTTCCAGCTCCATGGCGCCGCTTTCCACCGCCAGCCACAGCCAATGCTCCATGGCGCGCAGGTTCTGAACCCCGCTTTGCAGCATGGCGGAGCCGGAGGCGGCAATGTATACGCCGCTGGCACCGGCCAGGGCGTCGGGCGTATGCGCGCCTTCTACCAGCACGGCGGGCATATCGTTATCGGATTTATTTTGAAATAACAAAGAATCTGCCATAAACATTCCTCCATTCCGTGTTTACGCTCTTATTTTACATCCCAAATCTTACATTGTCAATAGAGGTGACCGTAATTTACATAGTATGCATGAATCCAGACGCCGCAAAATGGTGAAAACATATAGAAAATGGCTGTTTTTCATCCGCTTACTGAGAAAAATCAAGCATGATGCCCAGAGGGGGCGTCGGGGGGACTCCCCCGACTGTAATCCGCAGGCGGCGGCGTGTACGTCGCCGAGGAGCAAATGAAATTTGCTTCAGCTATCAATTTCTGGCCGTAAAATGAGTGTTTTCTCTTGCGAAAATGCCATTTTACAAGAAATTGATGCTTCGCATGAAATCGGAATCCTGATTCCGATTTCATGCGTACCATTCAGCGAAAGCTGAATGGTAAAATTGGCTGGAAAACGCCCCAATCATTTCTAACGGTCCGGCCATGGACAAATCCGCGCGGATATGATACACTGCAAATGACCGCAAAACCGATTCACTTTTACCGCCGGAGGAATCCTCACGATGTACAAACGCCTGTCCGTCCTTCTGCTGATCTGCGCCCTGATTTTCGCCTGTCCGCGCCTAATCCTCGCGGATACGGCCCCGGCCAGCGCGGCCATGACGGCGGGAAACACGCAAAGCGGCATGGTGCGGGTGCGGCTTGCCTCTCTGGGGGATTTTTCCTCCCTGAACCTGACCGTTTTGGGCAGCTATTCCGTCAGCGGGTCTTCGTCCCGCACCTTAGGCGGCGGCGCTGCCGTCACGGTGAAATTTAACAGCGCCTCGGGCCGGTTCACGCTGATCAGCGGCGGCGCGTCCACCGATATGGGTTCCTCCTTCCGCCTGTGCCGCCACGCGGCCGACGGGCAGAACGGCGTCAAAATCGCCCAGGGCCGCGTCCCCGCCAACCTGTACCCCGGCGACTTTCAGTTCGTCGCCCGGAGCAATAACGGGTCTTACGTTCCCTGGGTGATCGCCCACATTTATATGGAGGATTACCTCTACGGCGTGGTGCCCTACGAAATGAACGATACTTCCGGCACGGAGGCGCTGAAGGCCCAGGCCGTGGCGGCCCGCACCTACACCATGCTGCGCATGAGCAACGCGGGTTCCGCCCTGTACGACGTGGTGGACACCACCGCCGATCAGGTGTATTCCGGCACCCCCTCCGGCAGCGCTCCCTGCAAAGCCGCCGTGGACGCGACCAAGGGAATCGCCCTGAAAAACGGGGCTTCCTTCACCGCCACCTATTACACCGCCTCCAACGGCGGCCAGACCGAATCCATCAAAAACGCCTGGGGCACTCAAGGCCTCGATTACTTGGGCGTAAAGGACGACCCCTACGATTTAGCGAACCCCGATTCCCGAAAGCTGTCCTTTTCCGTCAGCGCCTCCGGCGCGCAGAGCGACAGCCGGGTGGGTACGCTGCTGAACCGGAAGGCCAGCGCCCAGTTCGGCGCGGGCGCGTCTATCGCCGCCGTGACCGGCGTGTACGCCCACACCCCCAAATACGCCGCGCCAAGCCGTTTGTATACCAAGCTGTCCTTTGACGTGGTGTATGCCCGGAACGGCCAAACGGGGAGCGGAACGCTGAGCTTCGATATCTTTAACGAGCTGGAAAGCGCGCTTTCCATGAACCTCACCTCCGGCTCCAACGAGCTGTGGTCGGTCACCCAGGAAAACGGGCGCTTCATCGTCACCGCCCGGCGCTTCGGCCACGGCATCGGCATGAGCCAGCGGGGCGCCATGTACATGGGGCAATTGGGCTATACCTACGATCAGATTTTGGGCTTCTACTATCCGGGCTGCATCAGGGTGGCGTATACCCTCACCCGCTCCATTTTAAGCCCCGCCATGCCGGGACAAAAAAGCCAGGAGCAGGTGATCACCGAACAGCCCGTAATGCTGGAAACGTCCCCCGCCGGTTTGCAGGCGCGGGTGACCACCCCAAGCGGTTCCCTGAACCTGCGGGAAACGCCCAGCGCGGACGCCCGGGTGCTGCGCACCATTCCGCAGAATGAAACCCTGCCCATCCTGGAAAAGGGCGCGTCCTGGTGCAAAACGCGCTACGGCGGCGATACGGGCTACGTGATGACCCAATTCCTCACCTTCGTATCTTCCTCCGCCCGGGTGAATACCCAGAGCGATTCCCTGAACCTGCGGGAATCCCCCGATACCTCCGGCCGGGTACTGCTTACGATCCCGCGAAACGATACGGTCACCGTGCTGGAGCCGGGGACGGAATGGTGCCGGGTAACATACGGCGGCGTCACCGGCTACGTGATGACCAAGTATCTGGCCTTCTCCGGCGGCGAGAACCAGGCTGCCGCGAACGGTGAAAACGCGCTGACGCCGCTGGATACGCCCGTTTATGCCCGCATCATGCCCACCGCCAGTACCCTGAACCTGCGGGCGGGCTGCTCCCTCTCCGCCGAACTGCTGATGGAAATGCCCAAGTACGATATCCTCACGGTCACAGCCCGGGGCGATACCTGGTGCGCCGTGGTCTACGAGGGCCGCTCCGGCTACTGCATGACCAAATATCTGGAGTTCATGGATGAATAACGAAGAAAACGATCTGCTGCTGCCCGGCGAGCGCGTGGACGACCTGCAATGGAAGAACCTGCGGATCATTCAGTCGCCGGACGCCTTCCGCTTCGGCATGGACGCGGTGCTGCTGGCGGATTTTGCCCAAATTCGTCCCCGCAGCCGGGTGTGCGATTTGGGCACCGGCACGGGCATCCTGGCCCTGCTGCTGTCCGGCCGCGATCCCGATATGCGGTGCGAAGCCATTGAGATTCAGCCGGACGCCGCCGACCGGGCAGAGCGCAGCATGCGCTTAAACGGCCTTTCGGACAGGATCACCGTGCATAACCGGGATCTCAAGGATGTTCGTTCCTTTCTCCCCCACGCCGCGTATGATTTGGTGATCTGCAATCCGCCCTACAGCCCGGCCCAGGCTTCCCTGCACAGCCCCAAGGCCGCCCTGCGCGCCGCCCGGCAGGAAACGGAATGCACCTTGGACGACGTGGCCGCCGCCGCCGCTTTCCTGCTTAAGGACCGGGGGCGCTTTTCCCTGATGCTGCCCGCCGCGAGGCTTTCCGACGCCTTTGAAACCCTCCGCCGCCACCGGCTGGAACCCAAGCGCCTGCGTTTCGTGCATGGCAACGCCGCCCGCCCCGCACGGCTGGCATTGATCGAAGCCATGTCAGGCGTACACCCCGGCCTCATCATTCAGCCGCCCCTGATCGTCAAAAACCCCGACGGCACGGACACTGCGGAAATCGCCCGCATCTATCACCAGGAAACGGAATAAATATCGGGGGCTTCTTCAGCCCCGAACCCCTGAACCAGGGAAGTTCCCTCCCTGAATCCGTCTCCAGGTCGCCAATTGCCGCTCCTGGGCGGGCGGCAAAGCCGCCCACGGTGCGCGAAGCGCACCTGAAAAACGAAGGATAGGCCAAGGAAAAAGCTCGCTTTTTCTCTGACATATCCTCGTTTTTCTTTGCCCAGGAGCTTGCTATTTTTCTTTCCCAAGCAGGCGCATATTGTTTGTTTTTTATTCGTTTGCCAATCGCCGGATGGGGTGCAGGGGGCGAAGTCCCCTGCCGCGGGGACGAATCGCCGATGACCGCCTGTGGACGAACCTCGGACGGCCGCCTGTGGCGGAAATTCCGTCCGAGGTGAGATCAACCGAAAGGGAGCAATCTCTCCTGTGGAGAGTTGCGACCTTTGAGGTTGCGGGCAGAATTTCATCGGCGGTGAGATCAGGCGAAAAGGAGCAAT
>JAFSNT010000071.1 GCA_017443295.1 Clostridia bacterium | reverse complement strand
TTGCAATTTTTTTACATTCTCAATTTATACAAAAATGGAGCGCCAAAGCAGGCGCTCCGCATCATAATGATTTCGGTCACTTATATACAGGCACAGTAAACGTAAAATCGAAGGGGATTTCCACGGTGGTATACATCTCCCATCCATCCGGGGCATCCAGTAATATGATCGTGCCGTCCTCCGCCTCCTGCCGCCAGATGACGGATAAATAGCGCAGACGCATCAAGCCGCCCGTCACCCGCATTTCATAGCCGTTGGAAAGGGGCCTGACCACGCATTCCGGCTCTTCCAGTACGGTGACCTGGGGCAGATCGGGAATCGCGTTGGATTGGATGGAGATGAACCGATCCTGATAGTTCAAGACCTGTTCGCTCTCGGAAAAATTCACCAGCTGCAAAACCGCCTTCTCCTGGATACTGACCTCAAAATGGTCGGCCTGCAATTCCCATTCTTTTTCCGTGCCGTCCGCTTCGATGTAATGATGGGTAATGGGCGGCAGCTCCGAACCGAAGGTTTCCACCGTGTGGAAATTCAGCGGATTCATGAGGCGGAAAGTGAAATCATAGGGGTATTCTTCCTCCGCGTAATCGGCGTTGGTCAGATACGCCGAGGACACCGTAAACTGCCATATGCCGGAACCGGTCTGGTGGTAAGCTTCCGGAGAATAGTACAGATCCGTGGGGTATTGCACCCGGAATTTGCCCCCGGAAAAGCGCACGGTATAAGCATCCTCCTGATAAGAAACGGTTACGTCCGGCTTCTCCAGCTGCTGAAAAGAAATAATTCCTCCGTCACTGGTGGAAAACGATCCCAGCAACAGCAATTCGTAATCCGTTTCCACTAGGCCGTCCTGCTTCCCAAAATCCGTCAGAAGTTCGAATTGCTGCCTGTTGAAATGGGCGGTCATGTTCGTGCATTCATCGTTGAAGGCTTCCAGAGGTATACCGTTTTCGCCGGTATAATGAAGCGTATAAGGCGCGCCGAACAACAGTGTGTCATAGTATTCGGCGTCCTGGGTCCCGCCGTATTGCAGCCCGTCATTCATAGCGGCCGGTTCTATCGACGGCAGCGGCACGGGGGTCGGCCTCACAGAATCGAGTCCCTCTGAATTGGGGAACGCTTGTGTCATGGCCTCAAAGCAGTTTTCCGGCAGCGTCCCGTTGTCGTCCACCAAGCCGAGACGTATCACCATATCATCCTGCACCGTCCGCACGATCTGACCCTGTTCGTTCAGATACAATTCTTTTATGTAGGAGACCGTAGCCCGATACTTGGTAAAATCAAGCCGGTAATCATGCCATTGATATACAGAAAAATCATAGGACCCGCTGTCAAGCTTTCCGCTGATGAAAAGATAAGGCGCGAAGGGGTTCAGGGCCTGGTTCCCATATTGCTGGTCAGCACCCCCTATGAAGGAAATATCAGGCTCCACCGTCCAGGTTCCATCCGTTCTGTGCAGGATGGTATAATGGTATTCCACCTGCGCCACCTGGGGCGTCAGATCAAACGCGCAGGTTTCCTCCCCGGCGTCGTTCACCACATGCACCCGCACCGGCGCGTATACCGATTCGATCACGTGCCGCTGAATCACCGTACCCTCCGCTTTGCTTTCCTCAATCCCATTGCCCGAAGGCTGGGTGACGCGGTCGGGCAGACCGTTGGCGAAATAATCCGATATGTCGGGCCAGTTTTCGGCCAGCACCGCCGATACAACTAAGATCATTGTCATAGCCAGGATCATACCCAGCGATAATTTCTTTTTCACTTGCTTTTCCCTTCCTTCATTCGCGATGATCCGCCGGGCTAAATACGGGTCTTCCCGAAGGCCGGACAGCCGATGGTCCACCGCGCTTTGAAAGCATTTTACATTCTTTTCGTCAGGCTTGTCCCGCAGCATCAGGAATCCCTCCCTTCCAGGACGGCTCGCAGCTTTTTCCGCGCCCGTCCCAATCGATCCGATACGGACGAATGGGTGATACCCAGCGTTTCCGCGATTTCGTTGACGTTCATACCTTGATAATAGTATAGAAGCACCGCTTCCCGCAGCTTGGGCGGCAATTGCATCACCTGAATGGTCAGGCTTTCTTCCTCCGCCGTGAACGGCACGGAAGCGGGCGGCAGATCATCCGGGGTCACCCGCCTGTCCACATGCTTGAACCAGGCGGATTTCCGTATGTCGTGACAGGTGCGCAGGGCGATCTTCATGAGCCAGGTTTTTTCGCCGCTTTCGCCCCGGAAGGAGTGAAAGCCCCTGTACGCCTTGAAAAACGTTTCCTGCACCGCGTCCCTGGCCTGCTCCTGATCCCGCAGGTACAGATAGCAGTATTTTAGCAGCGCCGGCTGATGCTGATTCACCAGCCGTTCAAACGCTTCGTTTTCCTCCGGAAGCATGCCCGGGCCCTGGACATCCCCCATACGGCTCTCCCCTCCTTCCATTCATATAGACGAGGTAGGCAAGAAAGATGTCGGATAAGAATTAAAAAAATGAAACCGCGGAAGCGTCACCCCCAGCGGTTCCCAACAGACTGCAATAAGACTATTTGGCTTTCTGCCCGATCTTGTTTTCCGTGCCGTTTTTGAGGCGTTCCAGATTGCTGCGGTGGCGGTACACGCCTAAGGCCAGCAGGATCAGCGCCCACACGCCCGCGGGCCAGAAGGGCTGGGTGAACAGGATCATCATGGCGAAGGACGCAAGCATGGTCAGGCTGCCCACGGAAATGTAGCGGCAAATCCAAATCACCAGCAGGCACAGGGCGGCGGCGATGAGGCCGTACAGCGGAAACAGGGTGATCAGCACGGCGGCGGAGCAGGCGATGCCCTTGCCGCCCTTGAAGCCGAAGAACACGGGCCAGTTGTGGCCCAGCACCACGCACAGCCCGGCGAGCATGCCGCCCTCCTGTCCGGCGATGGCCTTGCCGATCATGACGGCGGCGAAGGCTTTCAGGAAATCCCCGAAGAAGGTGAGCGCTCCGCCCTTGAGGCCCAGCACCCGCAGGGCGTTGCTGGCCCCGGTGTTGTGGCTGCCCTCCTCCCGCAGGTTGTGGCCGGAGTTTTTGGCGACCAGAATGCCGGTGGATATGCTGCCCAGCAAATAGGCGATCACCGCACACAGGATATATTTCAGAATCATGGCCTCGCGTCCTCCTTCTTTTTCTCCCGCAGCACGAAGCGGATGGGCGTGCCCTCAAAGCCAAAGGCTTTGCGCAGGCAGTTTTCCAGATACCGCTGGTAGGAAAAATGCATCAGTTCTTCCGCGTTGATGAACAGGGAGAAGGTGGGCGGGCACGTGCCGGACTGGGTGCCGTAATAAATTTTCAGCTTCCTGCCACCCATCATGGGGGGCTGCAGGGCCATCTGGGCGTCGCCTAACACGTCGTTGAGCGCCCCGGTGCCCACCCGGCGACTGGCCTGCTCCCACACCTTGTTGACCTCCGGCAGCACGTTCTGCGCCCGCTGGCCTGTGAGGGCGGAAATGAACAGCACGGGGGCGTAGTCCATGAATTTCAGGTCCTCGATCACCTGTTTTTTGAACTTTTCCAGGGTGCCCGTTTCTTTTTCCAATGCGTCCCATTTATTGACGATCACCACGGCGGCCTTGCCTTCCTCGTGGATCATGCCGGCGATGCGGGCGTCCTGCTCGGTCACGCCCTCCTGGGCGTCGATGAGCAGCAGCGCCACGTCGCACCGGCGGATGGCCCCGATGGAGCGCAGCACGCTGTACCGCTCTAAGGATTCGTCCTCAATGGCCCGCTTGCGGCGGATGCCCGCCGTGTCGATGATGTTGTAGCGGGTGCCGTCGGGGCCTGAAAATTCCGTGTCGATGGCGTCCCGGGTGGTGCCGGGGATATCGGACACCATGGTGCGCTCTTGACCCAGCAGCCGGTTGGTCAGGCTGGATTTGCCCACGTTGGGGCGGCCCACCACGGCCAGCTGGATCACGTGAGCTTCTTCCTCGTCCTCCCCTTCTTCGGCGGGGGGCAGGCGCTTCACGATCTCGTCCAGCAGGTCGCCCAAGCCCAACATGTTGGTGCTGGAAATGCCCACGGGGTCGCCGAGACCCAAGGCATAGAATTCATACAGGGAATCGTTCAGCCCGCCGTGATCCAGCTTGTTCACGGCCAGGATCACGGGCTTGCGGGTCTTGCGCAGCAGCACCGCCACTTCCTCGTCGTCCGGGGTCAGGCCCGCCCGGGCGTCGGTGAAAAAGCAGATCACGTCCGCCATGTCCATGGCGATTTCGGCCTGGCGGCGCATCTGGGACAGCAGCACGTCCTCGCTGCGGGGATCAATGCCGCCCGTGTCGATCAGGGTGAATTTCCGGCCCGTCCATTCCACGTCGGCATAGATGCGGTCCCGGGTCACGCCGGGCGTATCCTCCACAATGGCGATGCGGCGGCCGGAGATTTTATTGAAAAAGGTGGATTTTCCCACGTTGGGCCGCCCCACGATGGCGACCAGGGGCTTAGCGGAAGGCATCAAAGCACCCCTCCCTTATCATTGAAGATTATTCAAAGTGGAAAGTTGAAAGTGAAAAGTGAAAATATGTGCGGATAAGTGAGAACAAAATAAATTTTCACTTTCCACTTTTCACTTTTCACTTTTTCTTCCAAGCAAGGCTTGGAACAGCTCTCCCCCGGTATTCTGCACCATGGTGAGCCGGGGTTTCAGGGCTTTTCGCACCTGTTCCAGGGAAACGCCGTCCAGGAACAGGTCTCCTTCGGCCCGCAGGGTGTTGCCGCAGAGCATAATTTCGTCCTCGTCGGCGTCCTTTAGCTGCTCCATCAGGTCGCCGCCGGTGATCAGGCCGGTGACGGTGATGGTCTCCCCAAAAAAGGTGTTGCGGATGGGCTGCACGGCCACCTGCACGCCCGGAGGGCCGTATTCCCTCACCCACCGCTCCATGACCGGGGCGATGGACGAGCCGCAGGGGATGCGCACCCGGCGGGGCACGGCGGGCAGGGTGTTTTCCCGGGAAACGGCCCGCAGCGCGTCCTCAAATTTGCGCAGCAATCCCACGCCGTTTTCCAATTGGGGATAGCCCTCATATTCTTCCTCGGGCGGCAGAGGTTCTCCGGCGATCAAATACATTTCGTCGGCGGGGAATACGAAGCGGGTGCCCGTTTCTTTCAGCATCTTTTGCTGGAACGCCCGGGCGGTTTCCATGACGGCCCGGGCTTTTTCCCGGTCAAAGGGGTCAACGTGGGCCAGCCCTTCCCGGAATTTGGTCAGGCCCACCGGCACCAGGGCCGCCGATTGGGCGGCGGGCCACAGGGCGCTCAAATCGGTCAGGGTCTTTTTCAGCGCGTCCCCGTCGTTGTAGCCGGGGCACAGCACGATCTGGCAGTGAAAATGCAGCCCGGCGTCCGCCAAAGCGTGCAGGCGGTCCATGATCAGGCGGGCATTGGGGTTTTTCATCATCCGCACCCGCACCTCCGGGTCGGTAGCGTGCACGGAAATGTACAGGGGGCTTGCTTTCCTTTTCAGGATGCGCTGGAATTCCTTTTCGTCCACGTTGGTCAGCGTGATGTAATTGCCCATGATCAGGGACAGGCGCCAATCGTCGTCCTTCACGTACAGGGTTTCCCGCATACCGGGGGGCATCTGATCGATGAAGCAGAACACGCACTTGTTTTTGCAGGGATAGGGGCGGCAGGCCAGCGTATCCGCTATGCGCAGGCCCAGCGGGGCGTCCTTGGCCTTGATGACGCGGACGTTTTCTTCCGTTCCGTCCGCCCGGCGCACTAAGATATCCAGCTTCTGCCGGTTGGTGAGGGCCTGATAGTCGATTTCATCCAAAATGGGCTCGCCGTTGATGGAAATGATGCTGTCCCCGGCCCGGAGGCCCCGCCGATACGCGATGCCGTGAGGCTGCACTTCTTCGATCCGATGCGCCATAGCCGTCCCTCCTTTCCTGTTTCTATTATGGACTATTTAATGAAAAACGTCAAGGAATCAGTTTCCGAAGATCGCGCAAAGGAGCACAGTCAGCCCCAGACAGCCAAAGATGAGTGGAAGGCCCCAGGCGTCGCTAATTTTGATTCTGTCCCAATTCACGTGATCAGGGGTCATTTTTGTATGGTAAGCGTTCTGATAAGAACAATACATATGTTTCCAGCGGAAAAGATACCCCGCCAAGGACCAGAGCGAATACGCGACGAGTTCGATACCCAGAGCGAAATACTTTTTCGTCACTAAACAAGGAAACACCAGGGCGATCCAGCCATAGCGATGGAAGTACGCAAGAAAAATAATCCAGCCGACAGCGGCCCGCTTTTTGAAAGGTATGGGGTCCATGCCCTCTTTTACAGTTTTACGCGCTCCCATTTTTCCTTCCTTCCCAGCCTCACGGCGTGATCGTAACCCAGGGAACGAAGCAGCGCTTCCGCTTCGTCAAAAGCGCAGTCCAGGTACAGCATATTGTGGCAGTCGGAATTGACCATCACCTCGCCGCCCCATTCCTTCCAGGCTTTCAGCAGGAAGGGCGCGGGATAGGGCGTGGTGAGATACTCCCGGGCCATGGCCCCGGTGTTCACCTCCAGCAGCGCCCCGGTTTTCGCCATAGGCCGCAGAGCGTCCAGGGCCATTTGCTGATATGCCGCGCTGTCCTCGTCGTACAGGCGCAGGGCGGCGTTGTTTTTCCGCACCAGATCAAAATGGGCGACGATGGGAGGCCGGAAAGACACCACGTAATCCCTAAGCAGACTGAAATACCGCCGGGCCATTTCCAAGCCGTCGCCGCCGCAGTACGTGTCCACGTAGCGCTTCAAATCCTCCGGCCTGCCGTCGACGGGAGTATGGTGCCCGTCCGGGTGGCGGAAATAATGCACCGCGGCAAGGAAATAATCGTACCCCTCGGGGGAAACGCAGGAATAAAGATCGCGCTCCATCCCCAAATAAATGGGCATACGGCCCGCGTATTCCTTTCGCAGGGCGCGGATGTGGGCCTTGTATTCTTCTTCCCGGGACGGGTCGACGCAGTATCCGGGGTCAAAATCCTGGGGCGCGTGGGAGGAAAAGCCCAAGGACACGAAGCCCTTTTCATAGGCCGTCCGGGCCATGTCCGGGGCGGGGGTTTTGCCGTCGCAGAAGGGGGTGTGTACGTGGGCGGAGGATAAGGTCAGGCTCATGCAAGCGCCTCCTTCAATATCTCCAGGGCCGGGCCGTCGCACAGGGCGTTGCAGGCCAGGATGCCGGAGGCCCCGTCATAATAGGGCGCGTCGTGGCCCAGGGAGCGGAACACGCCCCCCGCCTCCGTCACCAGCAGGGAACCCGCCGCCACGTCCCAGGGCCGCAGCCGCAGTTCAAAAAACACGTCGGAGCGCCCGCAGGCCACCTCGCAAAGATCAATGGCGGCGGAACCGCTGCGCCGCAGGTCTCCCCCGCGCAGCAGAAATTGGGTGGCGGCGGCCATGGTGCGCCGGGCCAGCTCTGCGTCATAAGGCGAGGTGCCGATGGACACCATGGCCTGATCGAAGGGCGTTTGGGAAGCACACACCCTGCGCCCGTTCAAAAACGCGCCCTTGCCCGCTTCGGCGGTGAACATTTCGTCGGCGTAAGGGTTATAAACCACCCCCAGCACCGGGCGCTTGTTTTCCAGCAGGCCGATGGACACGGCGGAGGCGTTGCGGTGCCGCATGAAATTCAGGGTGCCGTCAATGGGATCCACCACGAAGGTGGGCGCGTCCGTCAGCGGGTCGTTTTCCTGCTCCTCGGCGAAAAACCGGCTGCCCGGCAGCAGGGAAAGCAGCTCGTTTTGCAAAAACTGCTGCACCTTTACGTCCGTATCCGTCACGTAATTGAAATGGCCTTCTTTTTGATGGATGGCCGCGTCCCGGTATTGCAGCATCATGCGCCCGGCCTGCCGAGCGGCAGAAACGATCTGATTGAGCATCCGTGTGATCTCCTTGCGTACAATCAATGGAAAAAGTTATCTGTTCAATCGTGTCGGTTTTTCCCGATTTGTTCGGTTTGCGGATTGTAGGGGCGGATATCATCCGCCCGCAATGCCTGAATGTTACGACCGCCAGAAAGCCCAATAGCATCAACATACCGCGTGGGCGGGCGGATATTATCCGCCCCTACGGTCTTGTATCCAAACAATGCAGATAAACCATGCATGACTGAACTCGTTACGGAAAAAGCTTAGCCCACTTTTCCCTGTTCATTTTACCATGAACCGCCTGTTTTTTCAATCGGGGAACGCGATCAGAACAGGGTTTGCGCATTCAGAAAAAACGGCCAGCCCGGAAAGGCTGGCCGTGCGGGAATCAGGGGAGATATTTACGGATTGTTTACCGTGAAGCCGTGATCGTTGGCCCAGGTTTCGGCATAGCTCCCGGCGGGGGCAATGATGACGATGCCAGCGTCGAAAGCGTCGTCGGCGATGCTCAAGACCGTGGCGGGGATGGACACGGCGTCCACCTTGTCAAGCCCCGCGAAGGCTTCGCTTTCGATGACGGTGAGGGAAGCGGGGAGGGTGAGTATGTTGGTGATGACGCGGTAATTGTAATGAATCTCAGCGCCGGTCAGGCGACTATTCCCACTTCCAATGGAAATTGCGGCCCATTGCTCGATGGTACCCGTGTAATACACCTCTGTCAGGCCGCGGCATTCGTCGAACGCCATATCCCCGACGCTGGTGACGCTGGAGGGGATGGTCACGCTGGTCAGGCTCCTGCAGCCGTAGAACGCCACATATCCGATACTGGTCACGCTGTCCGGGATGGTCACGCCGGTCAGACCGGTGCAGCCGGAGAACGCACCATACGCGATGCCGGTCACGCCGAACGGGATGGCATATGCCCCTTCTTTTCCTCCGGGGCAGGCGATGAGGGTGGTTTGGGCTTTGTTGCACAGTACGCCGTCTACGGAAGCATACGTGGTGCTGCCGCTATCCACTTGAATGCTTGTAAGATTGGCGCAGGAGGAGAACGGATTAACTCCCATGCTTGTGACGCTTGCCGGGATCGTCACGCTGGTCAGGCCGTTGCAGTAGGAAAACGCTCTGTCCCCGATGCTGGTGACGCTTTCCGGGATGGTGATGCTGGTCAGGCTGCGGCAACTGCGGAACGCCTCACCTCCGATGCTGGTCACGCTGTCCGGGATGTTCACACTGGTCAGGCCGGAGCAGCCGGAGAAAGCACCATACCCGAAGCTGGTCACACTGTCCGGGATGGTCACGCCGGTCAGGCTGGAGCAGCTCTCGAACGCATGATACCCGATGGTGGTGACGCCGGAGGGGATGGTCACGCTGGTCAGGCCGGTGCAGTCCCTGAATACACAATCCCCGATGCTGGTGATGCTGTCCGGGATGGTCACGTCGGTCAGGCTGGTGCAGTCGTAGAAAGCATGGCTGCCCATGCTGGTCACGCTGTCCGGGATGGTCACGCCGGTCATGCTGGAGCAGCCGCTGAAAGCATGACTGCCGATGCTCGTGACGCCGTTTTTGATCCGAACCGTCGTAATGTACTCGCTGCTGCTGTACCACGGGTTCCCATACCATAGGTAATCGTCCATCGCCCCCGTGCCGGAAATGGTTAGCAGGCCGCTGCTGTCCAGCATCCAGGTGACGTTCGCCCCGCAGGAGCCGCTGGCGATGAGCGTGGTATGATAATGAATCTCGGCGTTTGTCAGGTCATCATTGCCCGATTCGATGGAAATCGCGGCCCATTCCTCGCTGCTTCCGGTATAGTACACATCCGTCAGGCTGGAGCATTCGGAGAACGCCCCATACTCGATGCTGGCGACGCTGTCCGGGATGGTCACGCTGGTCAGGCCGGAGCAGTCGGAGAACGCGCCGTATCGGATGCCGGTCACGCCGGAAGGGATAACGTATGCTCCTGCTTTCCCTCCGGGATAGGTTATGAGGGTGGTTCGCGCTTTGTCAAACAGTACGCCGTCTGCAGAAGTATACGTTGTGCTGCCACTTTCCACTTGAATACTTGCCAGACTGGAGCAGTTGGAAAACGCATAATCCCCGATGCTGGCGACGCTGTCCGGGATGGTCACACCGGTCAGGCTGGCGCAGCGGTTGAACGCACTATCCTCGATGCTGGTCACGCCGGACGGGACGGCGTATGTTCCTGTTTTCCCTGCGGGACAGGCTATAAGGGTGGTTTGCGCTTTGTTGAACAATACGCCCTCTGCGGACGCATACGTCTTGTTTCCGCTTTCCACTTGAATACTTGCCAGGCTGGAGCAGTTGGAGAACGCATACTCCCCGATGCTGGTGACGCTTTCCGGGATGGTCACGCTGGTCAGGCCGCGGCAGCTTTGGAACGCGGTATCTCCGATGCTGGTGACGCCTTCCGGAATGGTCACGTCGGGCAGGCTGGTGCAATAGCAGAACGCGTTATATCCGATGCTGGCGACGCTTTCCGGGATGGTCACGCTGGTCAGGCTGGTGCAGCCGATGAACGCATTATCCCCGATGCTGGTGACGCCGTTTTCGATTTGAATCGTCGCAATGATTCCCCAGTTGTCATACCACGGAGAATCCATCCAGTCGAAATCGTCCATCGCCCCGGTGCCGGAAATGGTCAGCAGGCCGTTGTCGTACAACGTCCAGGTGACTTTATCGCCGCAGGAGCCGCTGGCGATCACCTCCGGTTCCACTGCACCGTAATTGGAATGAAGCTCAGCGTTTGTCAGGTCGTCATTACCCGCGTCAATGGAAATCGCGGCCCATTCCTCGCCGCTGCCGGTGTAGTTCACATCCGTCAGGCTGGAGCAGCCGTCGAACGCGTTATATCCGATACTGGTGACGTTTTCCGGGATGGTGACGGTGGTCAGGTTCGTGCAGTTCTGGAAAGTAAAGTTGCCAATTTCGGTCACGCGCTGGGGAATGGTCACGTTGTTCAGGCTTGTGCATCTATAAAAGGCATTTGATCCAATATAAGTCACGCTCTCTGGAATATGAATGCCGGTGAGATTGGCGCAGCCCTCAAAGGCACTCGAACCGATTCTTGTCACGCCGTCAGGAATCTGATATACGCTGCCGGATTTCGCGTTTGGATAGTGTTCAATGCTCGTCATATTCTTCGTAAACAGGATTCCATCCACATCGCAATATTTCTGGTTATCAGGCGAAACATGAATACCGGCCAGATTATCACAATCAGAGAAAGCGCTATCGCTAATGTATGTGACGCTTTCGGGAATCGTGATACTGGTCAGGGTGGCACATCCATAGAAAGCATAACTGTCAATTCTGGCTATACCATCGGGAATTTGATAAGCGCCGCCCGTTTTCCCGCTTGGATATCGGATGATTCTGGTCATATTTTTATCAAAAAGTACGCCGTCCACATCGCAATAATTCTGGTTCTCCGGAGAAACCTGAATGCTGGACAACCTGGAACCCTCAAAAAATGTCTGGTCGTAAATTCGGGTCAAGCCCGCCGGAATGTTAATCGTGGTCAATCTGGTACAATTATCGAAAACTCTATAGCCCAAACTGGTCAGGCTGTTCGGAAGAACGACGCCTGTCAGGCTGGAACAGCCGTTGAAAGCATGGTTGCCAATGCTCAAGACGCTTTCCGGGATGGTCACGCTGGTCACGCCGGTGCAGAGGTAGAACGCAAAATTCCCGATGCTGGTCACGTTGTTCCCGATAGTCACGTCGGTCAGATTGAAGCAGGAGGAGAACGCATGAGTTCCGATGCCGGTCACGCCGTTTTCGATTTGAACCGTTGTAATGGACGCCCTGCTGCCGTACCACGGGCTTCCATACCATCCGTAATTGTCCATGGGCCCCGTGCCGGAAATGGTCAGCAGGCCGCTGTCGTCCAGCGTCCAGGTGACGTTATCGCCGCAGGAGCCGCTGCTTTCCGCCCCGGCTGTCAGCGGCAGCGCCAAAGCAAGCAAAACCAGGAGTGCCAGCAGCATTGTTTTCTGTTTCATATTTTCGCTTCCTTTCTATTGAATGCCTGCCGCTTTTCATAATGAACTATATCATGGGTAACGACGTTCTGTCAATCAATATAAATATTTGGGGGTTATCTCAATGATCCTTTGAATACAGCAAAAGGACGGAAGCGCAAATGTGGCTTCCGTCTTTGCTTTCTTAAACCTGTACCAAATCAAACGCCGCCGCGCGGGCCATGCGGTTCATCACCGCCAGGGCTTTTCCTTCGGCTTTCCAGCCCTGGGCCAGGATCAGGCCGCAGCCCGCTTCGTCCATTTCCCGGAGGCGCTGGAACAGCAGGTGCGCCCCCTCCTCCGGGGTATCGCCCAAATCGAACACCCGCCGGTTGCCATACAGCGGCATGGCGCTGGTATGGGTCAGGATGGCGGCGTTTTCCGCTTCGTCGTACCGGGCGCAAATGGCCTGGGCCACCGCCTGATCGCTGCCGATGTACACCGTCATTTTGGCCTTGGGGGCGTAGTGCCGGTGGCGCATGCCGGGGGACGGGGCGGCCTCCCCTTCCTTCAAGGGGCGCATGACGCTTTCGGCTACGGTGCAGTCCCCCACGATTGCGGCGATATCCTCCGCCGTCACCGCGCCGGGGCGCAGCACGCAGGGAACGGGGCCTGTCAGGTCGGCTACCGTGGATTCCACGCCCACCCGGCAGGAGCCGCCGTCCAAAATCAGGGGGATGCGGCCCGTCATATCCTCGTAAACGTGGCGGGCGGTGGTGGGGCTGGGCCTGCCGGAACGGTTGGCGGAGGGAGCGGCGATGGGCAGGCCGCATTCCCTGAGCAGCGCCAGCGCCACCGGATGATTGGGGCAGCGCACCGCCACGGAGGGAAGCCCCGCGGTGGTCACAGCGGGGATTTTATCCGTTTTTTTCAGAAGCATCGTCAGCGGCCCCGGCCAGAAGGCGTCCATGAGCTTTTCCGCCGCTTCCGTCACTTCGCACAGGCCCTTGAGCTGGCTCCTGTCCGCCACATGCACGATCAAAGGATTGTCCGCCGGGCGCTCCTTGGCGGCAAAAATAGCGCGGACGGCGGCTTCATCCAGGGCGTTGGCCCCCAAGCCGTACACCGTTTCCGTGGGGAAGGCCACCACCTGGCCCTGCCGCAAAAGCTCCGACGCCTGGGCCAGGGTCTGCGCCTGGGCGGGCACGCATAAGGTATCCATGGGAAAAAAGCTCCTTTTTTATCCAGAAATTGTATATTCACATCATGAATATTCATGACCGGCAAGCCCGTCTTGCATGAATCTTCGGTCCGAACCGTTCAATCATAGGCTCATCCAATGGATTTGTCAAGTATTTTCTTGCTTTTTCTGTTTTTTCTCTGGTTATTCCCTTGTATAATTTTACTGAATATGGTAAGATGAATATGCAGAATGGAGGTATTCCATGCGACCATCCTTCTATTTCTATGCAAATCCCTATCAGGCGCGGGGGGCGGACGCCGCGCTGGCCCTGGCCGGGGCCGTTCGGCGGCGGGGCGGCGAAGTGTATGCCGATCCGTGGCTGGCGGAACGGGGTGTGGGAAACGCCTGCGCTCTTTCCGATTTGCCCGATGATCTCCGGGCGCTGGTGGCCTTCGGCGGGGACGGCACCCTGCTGCATGCCGTACAGGAAACCCTGGGCCGCGATGTACCGCTGCTGGGCGTGAACACCGGCACGGTGGGCTTTTTGATGAACGGCAGGGCCAACGACCCGGAGGGCACGGCGGACAGCCTGATTTCCGGCGCGTACACCGTGCAGAAGTGTCCCCTGCTCCGCATCCGGTACGAAGGGAAAGAATACTTTGCCTTAAACGACCTGTCCCTCACCCGGGGCGAGCATCCCGGCGTGATGGAGGTGCAGGCCCTGGCCGACGGGGAAGAAGTGTTCATCGCCCACGGGGACGGCGCTGTGGTGTCCACCCCCTTGGGGGCCACGGCCTACGGGCTGTCGGCGGGGGGGCCGGTGATCCGGCCCGACGCGGCCTGCCTGCTGCTGGTGCCCCTGTGCGCAAGGGAACTGCTGCTTCGGCCCGTGATCCTGCCGCTGGGCACGGAAGTGACCCTGCTGGCCCACGGGCGGGACAGGCGGCGGCTGCAATTGGCCATCGACGGCCAGATTTTGCTGCCCGTCACCCAGGAAGCCCAGGTGCATATCGGGTTGGCGGAGAAACGGGTGCGGCTGATTCAATTTGAAACAAACTGCTTTTTCGATACGCTGCGGAAAAAGCAGGCGGTATGGAACCAACAAGAATAACGGGAGTGAATTTGTTATGAAAAACGCGCGGCAGACGGCCATTCTGAGCATCATCGAGCAGTACGACGTGGAAACCCAGGAGGAACTGGCGGGACGATTGAAGGATATGGGCATCGTGGTCACCCAGGCCACCGTGTCCCGGGATATCAAGGAACTTCGGCTCCTCAAGGTGCTGTCCGGCTCCGGAGGCTATAAGTACGCCACGGCGGACAAGGCGGAACACGGCCTGAGCGAACGGTTCGTGCGCATGTTCCGGGATTCCGTGCTGTCCATCAATTTCGCGGGTAACATCGTGGTGGTGAAAACCCTGGCGGGCAGCGCCAACGCCGCCGCCGAAGCCATTGATTCCATGCACCTGCCGGAAATTTTGGGCACCATGGCCGGGGACAATACCATTTTGGTGATCGTGCAGAACGAAGCCGAGGCCGCGCAGGCGGTGAAACGGTTTCAAGATATGTTGAAATAAACTACGAGGTCAACATGCTTTTATCTTTAACGATCCGCAATATCGCGCTGATGGATGAAATGCAGGTGGATTTTTCCTCCGGCCTGCATGTGCTTACCGGCGAAACCGGCGCGGGCAAATCCATTTTGGTGGACGCCGTGACCCTGCTGCTCGGGGGCCGGGCGCAAAAAGAGCTGATCCGCCACGGGGAGGAAAAGGCCCGGGTGGAGGGCGTGTTCGATCTTTCCGACTGCCCGGCGGCCCTGAACCTGCTGAAGGAGCAGGAATTGGACGACGGGAACGAGCTGATTTTGAGCCGGGATATCACCGTTCAGGGCAGGTCCTCCTGCCGGGTGAACGGCGCGCTTCTGCCCCTGTCCCAGTATCAGCAGTTCACCGCCCTGCTCATGGACATTCACGGCCAGCACGAGCATCAATCCCTCATGGACGAAAAGCGGCATTTGGGCTTTTTGGACGCCTCCGGGGACGACGCGCACCGGGCTTTGCTGGACAGGACCCGCGCGGATTTCGAGGCATGGCACGAATGCGCCCGGAGCCTGGAAAAGCTGAAAAAGCAGAGCGAATCGGCGGGCGAACGGATGGAGCTGCTGCGCATCCGGCAAAAGGAACTAAAAAACGCCAAGCTGGTGCCCGGCGAGGAAGAAGAGCTGGCCAGGGAGCGCGACCGGTTCCGCTACGCGGAGAAGATCGAAAACGGCCTGCGGGAGGCTTACGATTCCGTATACAACGGGACAGACCCCGCCGTGGAAGCCATTCGTACCGCCGTCAGCGCCCTTTCCCCCATCGAAGGGCTGGACGAAGCCTACGCCGCCTTACGCGCACGGCTGGACGAAATGTATTACGAGGCGGAGGACATTGGCCTCACCCTCCGCGACCTGCTTTCCTCCCTGGACAGCGACCCGGACCGGGCCGAGGCCGTGCAGGCGCGGCTTGATTTGATCCGCCGGTTGAGCCGGAAATATGGCGGGGCCACCACCGGGGAAATGGCAGAAAAATTAAAGGAAATCGAAAAAGAGCTTGCGGGCTTTGAGAGCTTAGACGACGATCTGGACGCCCTGACCAAGCAGGGAAAAAACCTCCATGCCCGCTATGAAAAAACGGCGGCGGAGCTGACCGCAGCCCGCCAGGCCCTGGCCCGGAAGTTCGAGCAGGAAATGGAAATTCAGCTGCGTGATCTGAACATGGCGGGCACCAAATTCCAAGTGTCCCTGCCTGCTTGCCCGCCCGGCCCTCTGGGCAACGAAACCGCCGCTTTCCAAATCGCCCCCAACCGGGGCGAGGAAATGCAGCCCTTAAGCAAAATCGCCTCCGGCGGCGAGCTTTCCCGCCTCATGCTGGCCATCAAATCCGTGGCCGCCAAGCGGGAGGGCGTGCCCAGCATGATCTTTGACGAAATCGACACCGGCATTTCGGGCCGGGCCGCCCAGGTAGTGGGCGAAAAAATGGCGGCCATCGCCAAGGAGCGCCAGGTGCTGTGCGTGACCCATTTGCAGCAGATCGCCGCCCTGGCCGATCACCATTATCTGGTGGAAAAATCCTTCGACGGGGAGCGCACCCGCACCCGCTTAACGCCCCTGACCGGCGAAGCCCGGGTAGCCGAAATCGCCCGCATGTTAGGCGGCGACCCGGACAGCGCCCGGAAGCACGCAAGGGAAATGCTCAAAGGAAAAGAGAGTTCAGAGTTGAGAGTTGAGAGTTGAGATAGTATAGCGCAAAAAGCTCCCAGGGCTACCCATTCCTGGGAGTTTTTATATTGAAACTATATCATCTCAACTCTCAACTCTTCACTCTCAACTCTGATTACTGTTTCCTATGCAGGCTTCCCAGCAGCATCCCCGACAGCCCGCCGGCGGCAACGCCCATAAACACGTCGATGAGGTAGCCCTGCCAGGAGATTTTCTGCTGGGTGAGCAGGGCGTAAACCAGCACGCCCACGCCCATATATACCAGCCCAAGCAGCGCGCCGCGCCGGATGCCGTTTTCGTCTCCCCGGGGTACGATCGCCTTGACGCCTAAGAACACCGCCGCCGCTTTAATGAGCTGGTTCACGATCCGGATGATGCCGTCGCTCATATCCACAAAGCTGATGATCAGGGCGAACACGATCACCGCCGCCGCCGTCGCCAGCACCGATATCATGAGTCCCCGCCAAAATGCGGTGGACTTTCCCCCGCCGCGCCTGAATTTCCGAACTGCCTGCGTCATTGCCAACCCCTCCATTCCTTTTTTCTATGGGTATGCGAAGGGAGGCACGTTCAGAACAGTTTGCAGCCGGTCAGTCCTTTCTGTTTGAAGACCACTTTAAACCAGAGTGAGAGTTGAGAGTTAAGAGTTGAGAGTTGAGGTATATTTAGTAAATAATGGTGTCTCAGTTTGACTATATAAATCTCCACTCTCAACTCTCCTCTCTCAACTCTTTTTGTCCGCCCCCGCCCGGTTTTTCAGCGCTTTCAATACCTCCTGCTGCTTGGGCATGCGCTCCCAGGGCTTATAGCTGGCGGCGTATTCCTTTTGAAACGCGGCGGCGGCCTCGGGGGCGAGGAAGGGGATCAGGGGCAGGGTGTGGCGCTCGATGGCGCGCAGCATCCACTGGGCCGCCGTGGGCCAGCCGGTGGGGTCGCAGTGCAGCAGCAGGCCCACGATTTTTTCCGCGTCCTCCGGGGTGGGCGAAGCGACGCACATGCCGTCCACCGCTTCCTTGACGCGCCCGTCAAAACGGTCGTGGCAGGGATCGTCCTTGAGGCAGCGGCCAAAGCCCAAAATACCGTCCGTGGGCTTGCTCGTTCGGGCAAATTCCTCCAGCGCCTGACGGTACAATTCAAAAGCCTGCTCCAGGGCGGCGATGCAATCTTCCATACGTTCATTTCCTCCTGTGGGGATTCTTCCAAGATTTTTGAAAAAAGCCTTCCCTGCCGGAAAAGGCGAAGGAAGGCTTTTGGCAAAGCGCAATTACTTGCCGGTCTTGCGGCTGGAAACCACGTCGAAGATGACGGCCAGCAGCAGCACGCTGCCCTTGACCACGAACTGCCAGGAATCGGTGAAGCCCATGATGGACATGCCCATGTTCAGCACGCCCAGCAGCATAGCGCCGATGACCACGCCTCCCACGCTGCCGCTGCCGCCGTAAGCGGAAGCGCCGCCAATGAAGCAGGAGGCGATGGCGTCCATTTCAAAGGAGGTGCCCGTCTGGCCGGACACGCTGCCCACGCGGGCCAGGCACAGCAGGCCGCACAGACCGGCCAGCAGGCCCATGTTGGCGTAGGCCAGGAAATACACCTTGTTGGTGTTGATGCCGCTCAGGCGGGTGGCCTTTTCGTTGCCGCCCACGGCGTAGAAGTAGCGGCCAAAGGAGGTCTTGGAGGTGATGAAGTAGTAGATCAGGCAAATGGCCAGCACCCACACCAGCATCACGGAGATGCCCTTATACTGGGTCAGCTTGTAGCAGTACCACATGATCAGCGCGCTGACCACCACGGCCTTGCCGTAATCCGCGAAGGCGCTGTTCTGCTGATAGCCGTTCTTGCGCTTGTTGAGGCGGGATTTAGCGGTCATGAACAGGATCAGGATCACCACGATGGCGCCGATGACCCAGGGACTCCAGATGTGCGGATTGGCAATGGGGTTGGCCTTGGTGGATACCGCGTCCAGGCCGGGGATGTTGATGTAGGAAGTGAACAGGTTGGTGAAAGCGGCGTCCTTCACGGGCACCGTTTTGCTGTCCAGCACCAGACGGCCCATGCCGCGGAAGATGAACATACCGGCCAGGGTGGTGATGAAGGGCGGGATGCGCACAAAGCCCACCCAGTAGCCCTGCCACAAGCCCACGGCCAGGCCCGCCAGCAGGCAGACCAGCACGGTGAGGTAGGCGTTCCAGCCCATGTTGGTACTCAGCACGGCGGCCAAGCCGCCCACCAGACACACCACGGAACCCACCGACAGGTCGATGTTGCCGCCAGTGAGGATGCACAGCAGCATGCCGCAGGCCAGCACCAGAACGTAGCCGTTCTGCAGCATCAGGTTGCTCATGTTCTGGGCGTACAGCAGCTTGCCGCCCGTCAGGAAGTAAAACAGAATGAAGACGACGACCAGCGCGATGGTCATGGAGTTTTTGGTGGCGATTTTCTTGACCTTGCTCAAGATGCTTTCCTGCTGATTTTCAGCAGCGCTCGCTTTTACTGACACAGGGAGTCACTCCTTCATAGAATTATGGTTGGTCCCGAAACGCGGGCGATTACCGGCCGTCCCGAAGGATATAGCCCATGATGGCTTCCTGGGTGGCTTCCTTGGCGTCCAGCTCCGCCAGCAGATTGCCCTCGTTCATCACATAAATGCGGTCGCACATACCCAGCAGCTCCGGCATTTCCGAGGAGATCATGACGACGGATTTGCCCTGATCCACCATCTGATTGATCAGGCAGTAAATATCGTACTTCGCGCCCACGTCAATACCGCGGGTAGGCTCGTCCAGAATCAGGATTTCCGGCTCGGTGAACATCCACTTGCCCAGCAGCGCCTTTTGCTGGTTGCCGCCCGACAGGTTGCCCACCTTCTGCTCGATGGTGGGAGTTTTGGTGCCCATTTCCTTCTTCATCTGCTCGGCGGACTGCTTTTCCTTTTCCCGGTCGATAATCCCGTGGCTGCTCACCTTATCCAGACGGGGCAGGGTGGTGTTGAACCGGATGGATTCGTTGAGCAGCAGGCCGTTGGTCTTGCGGTCCTCCGTCACGTAGGAAAGTCCCGCGCGGATGGCCGCCTCAGGGTTATTCAGATGCGTTTCCTTGCCGTGAAGGAACAGCTTGCCGGTGATGTTCGTGCCGTAGCTTTTGCCGAAAATGGACATGGCCAGCTCGGTGCGCCCCGCGCCCTGCAGGCCGGAGAAGCCCACCACCTCGCCCTTGTGTACGTTGAAGGAGATGTGGTTATCCACGATCTTTTCGGGATACAGGGGATGATGCACCGTCCAGTCCCTGACCTCCAGGCTCACTTCGGGCTGCACCTTATGCTCCCGCTCCGGATAACGGTCCTCCATGGGGCGGCCCACCATGCCCTTGATGATGCGATCCTCGCTGAACTCATCCACGCCCTTGACCAGGGTTTCGATGGTGGCGCCGTCGCGGATGATGGTGGCCTTATCGGCGCAGTAGATGATTTCGTTTAATTTATGCGTAATGATAATGGAGGTAAGGCCCTGTTTTTTGAACTCCATTAGCAGATCCAGCAGCATCTTGGCGTCCTCATCGTTCAGGGAGGACGTAGGTTCATCCAGGATCAGCAGCTTCACGTTCTTGGAGAACGCCTTGGCGATTTCCACCAGCTGCTGCTTGCCGGTACCGATATCTTTGATCAATGAATGGGGGGATTCCTGCAGACCCACCTGCTTCATGTGCTTGTCCGCTTCGGCATAGGTCTTGTTCCAGTCGATGACGCCCGCTTTGTTCTTAAACTCGTTGCCAAGGAACATGTTTTCCCCGATGGACAGAAGAGGGATCAGCGCCAATTCCTGGTGGATGATGACGATGTTCTGTTCCTCCGATTCCTTCAGGGTTTTAAACTGGCACAGCTTTCCGTTATAATAGATTTCCCCGGTATAGGTGCCATAGGGATAAATACCGGAGAGAACATTCATCAGCGTTGATTTGCCCGCCCCGTTTTCACCGATCAGGGCGTGGATCTCCCCTCTTTCCACCACCAGGTTTACATTGTCCAGCGCTTTCACGCCCGGAAATTCCTTGGTGATGTTTCTCATTTCCAGGATCACGTCAGCCAAGCGCGATTCCTCCTTTTCCCCGGTCAGTAAGAATTCATACTGAATGACAGCTAAAGCATGTGCATAGACGATGCATGAAGGTGCCCGCAAAAATGCGCATGATTTAGATGGAATTCAGTATCAACACAAGGGGCGGGGCCAGGCCCCGTCCCTTGCAGGTAACAGCGAAACGCTCTGCCCCGGGGTCCGGGGCAGAGCAAAGATGCGCGGGATTATTTGGCAGCCTGCAGATAGCCGTCGTCGCCCATCACATACAGACCGGTTCCGACCAGGTAGTCCAGGTTGTCCTTGGTGACAACGGTGGGCACCAGCAGGAAGGAAGGAGTGGGATGGCCTTCAGAGCTGGCGTAGGATTCGGTGTCGTAAGCGCACTCGATTTCCTGAGCAGCCGCGAAAGCAGCGCCGTCAAAGTCGCCGCCCTCCAGGATGGCCTTGGCCACAGCCAGGGTCACGATGGCTTCGTTGGCAACGTTCTTGTAAACGGTCATGGTCTGCTTGCCGTCCACGATGTTCTTCAGGTTGGCGATGTCGCCGTCCTGACCGGTGACGATCACGGCGTTGTCGCCGGCATAGTCGCTTTCGATGGCCTGGGCCACGCCAGCGGCGGTGGAGTCATTGGAGCAAAGCCAGGCATCCAGCACGGTGGCGCCGTCGCCGTAGAAGGAACCGAGGATGTTCTGGGCGCGAGCCAGAGCGGTGTCGGTGCTCCACTGTTCGGTGCCAACCTGGCCCATTTCATTCTGGCCGGAGGGGATGATCACGGTGCCGGCGTCGATGTAGGGCTTCAGCACGTCATAAGCGCCGTTGAAGAAGTAGAAGGCGTTGGGGTCGGTGGGAGCGCCGCCGGTGAATTCCATGTTGAAGGTCTTGTCGCCGGCATTGTCCAGATCCAGCGCGTCGCGGACGAATTCGCCCTGCAGCTTGCCAACGGTGTAGTTATCGAAGGATACATAGTAGGAAACGGCGTCGTTGAAGATCATGCGGTCATAGGCGATCACGGGGATGCCCTTGTCAGCGGCGTCGTTCAGCACGGTGTTCAGGCCGTCGCTGTCGATGCAGGAGATGATCAGCAGATCCACATCCTGGCTCAGCATGTTCTCCAGGTCGCGCACCTGCTGGTCGTTGTCGTTGTTGGAGAAGGTGACGATGGTGTCGTATCCGGCTTCTTTGAACTGGGCTTCCAGATAAGCGCCGTCACGGTTCCAGCGTTCCAGGGACTGGGTGGGCATCGCGATGCCGACCTTCTTGGCGCCTTCGGCGGAAGCCACGGCGCATACGCTCAGCGCCAGGATCAGGGCCATCATCAGGGCAACAAACTTTTTCATAGGTATCCTCTCCTTTTCTATTTTTCCGGACAATCACTATCCGGATGTTTTATGGACATACTATACACCTTTTGGCGGCGTTTGTAAATAGCAATTTTTGCATTGAAAACGAATAAGTATTCATAAAACAACAGATAAGTATTCATCAGCAACAAATGAGCAGTCTGCGCATGCGGTGCCAAAATCCACGCCGCCCTTCGTCATTTCATGGGGCCGCCGTCTTCCCCGTCGTTCGCGCCGGAGCGCTCCTGATCTTCGCCGTCGTCTTCCTTCTTTTCCGCTTTTTTCCACACAATGTACGCGTATGCCAGCACCGCCAGCCCCGCCAGCCCGAACACGGCGATAAACAGGATGGACGTCCACCGGGGCATATCCTCGGCCCCGGCGCGAAGCCGGTCCAGCAGGTTCCAGGCGATGAACAGCACGTAACCGCCCACCAGCGTCAGCAGCATGGCGTGAATATTTTGTTTTTTCTGCATATCTGCCTCCCGTTTTTTTCCGCCGCTGTCACGGCCCTCAGTTTGAAAGCGCTTCCCTAAGCACCTGGAGGTTTTTGCGCATCACGTCCTCATAGGCGGTTTTTTCGCCGTCGCCGGTCACCAGGGGATCCAATTCGTACACGGGCGCGCCGGTTTCCAGGGCCACGGTGCGCAGGGCGGCGCTTTCATACTGGGGTTCGGAGAACAGGGGCGGATTGCCCGCCGCCTTGACCTTGGCGATCACTTCCTTCAGCATGCGGGGCGAAACGGGTTCGTCCGGCTCTAAGGCCACCACCGCCTTGACCTCCAGGCCGTAGGCCCGGGCGAAGTAAGGGAACGCCTCGTGGAAGGTGACGATTTCCTTGCGGGGCAGCGGCTCGATGGCGGCCCGCAGCTCCGCGTCCAGGGCGGAAAGCCGGGCGATATAAGCCTCGGCGTTTTGGGCGATGCGTTCCGCCTGATCGGGCAGCAGGGCGGAAAGCCCGTCCCGCAGATTTTTTACCATTTGAATGGCGTTTTCCGGAGCCAGCCAGATATGGGCGTTGTATTCCCCGTGATCGTGGCCGTGTTCATGCTCTTCTTCTTCGTCTTCCTCTTCCTCCGCGATCAGGTCCACACCCACGGAGCAGTCGATCACGGTGAGCTTGGGGAACTGGCCCGTCACGTCGGAGAGAAAGGATTCCATGCCCGCGCCGTTGATGAGCAGCGCCTGGGCCTTGGCCAGGGAGCGCATATCGCTGGTGAGCAATTGGTAATCATGCAGGCAGCCGGTGCTGGGGGGCGTCATGGAGGAAAGGGAAACGCCTTCCACCCCGTCCAGCACGTTTTCCGCCAGCACGTACACGGGATAAAAGGTGGCCACGATGGAAATATCTTCGGCCACGGCCCCGCAGCCGGACAGGGAAACCATCAGCAGCGCGAGCAGCAAGACAAGAAACTTTTTCATAAAACTGGTTTTCCTTTCTATATGGATGCCTGCCGCTTTTCCATTCGGAAGCGGCAGGACGCGCCACGGCTTTGCCCGTGCGCTCATCCTTCTTTTTTGCCTTTCAGCAGGCCCTTTTTCAGAATGGCCCGCTTGGTGAAATAGTTCCACACCATCACGATTGCGGTGGAAAGGGTCTTGTTGAGCATGTACATGGTCACGGTGAAGCCGAAGACGGTGAAAAGCGCCGTATCCTCCCCGAACACGCCCCGGAAAATGAGCATGAGCAGCTCGTTGAGCAGCAGACCCATGACGCTGGTGACCAGGAAGCCCGCTTTGGCAGCGCTGCCCTGATCTTCGGCCCCGCTGAACACCCATTTCACGCACAGCAGATAATTGAGGATCACCGAGATCAGAAACGCGATGGGCGTAGCAAGGAGGGTATCCAGGCCGCAGGTATCCCGCAGCAGCACCAGGGCGGCCAATTCCACCAGGAAGCACACCCCGCCGGTGACGATGAAGCGCAGGCCCTCCATCAGGCCGCTTTTTTTATTCATGGGCCTTTTCCTCCTGTTCCCAAACGGCGAATTTCAGGGTGTCCCCGTCGTCTCCCCGGGCGTAGGAAACGGACAGGAAGGCGCTGATCGGCACCGTCACGGGGGTTTTCCGGGCCGCCGTATGGTAAGTGACCTGATCTTCTTCTATACTGTCCACCCGGATGTTCTGATATTTCATGGTTTCGGCGAACAGCGCCTTCACCGGGCGGCCGTGGCGCTGGGAATAGAGCAGAAAACGCCTTACCATGGGTTTTCCTCCTGCACCCTGGCCTCAAAAATGATCACGTTCTGGTATTCGCTTTCGTAAACCACCGGGAACAGACGGCGAAGGGCCTGTTCGTTCACCGTCATGGCGCCCCGCTCCCAGTCACTCACGAGAATGTACTCCACCCCGTATTTTTCCAGGATATTCAGGTTGCCCGCGGGGTCGGCGTAAAAGGCTTTAACGTCGGCGTGGCGCTCAGAATTGTCGTAGCCGTGGAAGCTGAGCCACAGGTCGGGGCCGCACACGATGCGCCGTCCCGCTAAGCTGCTGACGAAGTTGCGGTGCTGGTCGCCGGTCATGAACACGGCGTGCTGATCGGTGTTGTTTTCCACGTATTCCGCCGCTTCGACTTCCGTGCCGTTAAAAATCTCGTAATCGCTGTTGGCTTCCCGAACCACGGCCAGCACGCCGGTGGAAAAGAACAGGACACAGCACAGCGCGGCGACCACGGGCCGGGCGCGCATGCCCTTCAATTTATCCAGCAGCTCAAACCCGTAATCGGCGGCGATCACCGCACAGAGCATGTACCAGATATAGAACAGCTTGTTGTTATCGTATTCGTTAGGCTGGAACTGAATGACCTCCGCCGCCAGAAAGATCACGAAGGCCCCGGCGGCAATGAAGCGGCGCTTCCGATTCTTTTCCAGCAGGGAAAGCAGAATCAGGATAAAGGGCAGGCCGATGTTTTTGATGTAGAACCAAAGGTAGCCGTCCCGCAGGCCGTAATAGGTATTATTGACCCAATTGAAATGGATTTTGAGGAAATTGCTGTTGCCTACCGCCTGGCCGAAGGTCCAGGTGAACAGCTGGGGCGCGGCCAGGGCCACAGCCAAGCCGCCGAAGACGGCCCAGAACAGCAGGGCCTTTCCCCTTTGCCCCCGGCTGTGAAGAAGATCCCACAGCAGCCAGCCAAAGGACATGAGGCCCAGGGCCAGGAAGCAGTGGGTGTTCACCATGGGCAGCATCCCCGCCCACAGGCCCGCCAAAATCAACTGCCGCCAGGGAAGGACCCGTTCAGCGGATTGCGTGTTTTCGGGAAGCAGGGCGTCATATAGCAGATAAATACAGGGGATCACCTGACACCAGCCGCCTAAAGTGGTGCGCTGGGGCACCATCATATCCACGATCACATTGCTCCAGCGCAGGTTGTAGGTGGAAAATTCCCGGTGATTGGCGGGGGTCTGATACCAGCCGTTCAGCACGGCCTGGACGCGGTTCCACAGGCCCCGCACGGCCTGCAGCTCATTGCTCTCATAGCGGCCCAAGATTTCGCCCTGCATGTCCACAAGGTACAGGAAGCCCAGGCCCCCGTTCAGGAAGAAGAACAGGGCGGCGAGGATGGCGGCGCGGCGGCTGTCGGCCATGCGGTCCGCCAGAATCAAGTATCCGGCGAAGGTGAGGCCCGTCATCAGGATGCCGGGGAACAGAATGGCCCAGCGCAGGGAAAAGCCTAAGAGCATGAAGGAGGTGGAAAGGGAATCGGTGAGGAAGGGGTAAGCCAGCAGCGCGCCGGGCAGAATGTTGTAATCCGGCGGGAAGGAAGCGCCCCGCAGGCCGGAGGCGATGGACAGATGCAGGCACAGGTCGCCGTAGGTGCTTTGGCCCACGTGCATGGCCCCGTCCACGGGGTTCAGGTTGTGGGTCCATTGCAGATAGCCGCCCACCAGGGTCAGGGGAAGGGCCACGAAAAGAAGGGCCTTCAATAAGCGTCGATCCCGATCGGTGGTTTTCGCCCAAGGCTCCCGACTGCGGAAAAGCACCGCCCCCAGGGTGAGCAGGAGCAGCGGGGCCATGGCGAGGGCGTGGGCCGCCAGGGTGAAATCCAGGAAAAAGGCGCACAGGGCGGGCAGCCACATGAGCAGGATCAGGCCCAAACAAAGGCCTAACCATACCCGCACCACCGGGGATTTTTTCGGCAGCAGGGAAAAGATGATGGCTGTGCCGCAGAGCATATAGAGAAGAAAATAGATGATCGCCATTTGGGTGTTCTCCGTTGATCAAAAAGTGAAAAGTGGAAAGTGAAAAGTG
>JAFSNT010000070.1 GCA_017443295.1 Clostridia bacterium | reverse complement strand
GAAAGCACCTTTTTGCGCTACACCTTTGAGGGCGTGGACAAGATCGCGGCCTGGCTGCCGCTGAGCAACGGCATGCGGCTGAACATCACGGTGCCGGTGATCGAAACGGAAGGCAACTGGCAGAACCTGATCGTGAATATCATGATCGTGGCCCTGGAGGTGCTGGCGGCGGCGAGCCTGTTTACCATGTTCTATTCCAAGCGCATCACCAAGCCCCTGGAACAGTTGACCGAGGCCGCCGAGCAGGTGGACAAGGGCAATTACGACGTTGCCCTGAACTACGACAGGAACGACGAAGTGGGCAGGCTGACCAAAACCTTCAAGAACCTGAGCAGCCATATGAAGGCCAATATCTCCGATCTGAGCAAGCGGGTGTATGTGGACGCCCTCACCTCCGTTCGGAACAAGGGCGCTTATTCCACCTATTTGGAGGAAATGCAGAACCGCCTGGAAGCGGCGGGGGGCCAGATGGCCTTCGCCGTCGGCGTGTTCGACTGCGACGATCTGAAAGCCGTCAACGATAAATTCGGCCACGATAAGGGCGATCTGTACCTCAAAAACGCCAGCCGCCTGATCTGCCGCGTGTTCCAGCACAGCCCCGTGTTCCGCATCGGCGGGGACGAGTTCTCCGTGATTTTGCAGAATGACGATTTTCGCAACCGGGACGCCCTGGTGCGGCAATTTGAAAAGGGCATGGAGGAAATCAACTTATCCACCGGGAACCAATGGGAGCAGGTGCGCGTGGCCATGGGCATCGCGGTGTACGATCCCCGGGGCGACCATTTCGTGATCGACGTGGTGCGCCGGGCGGATAAGACCATGTATGAAAACAAGCGCGTGCGGAAAGCGGCGCGGAAGGCATGAACGGCAAAACACGGAGGCTGAACATGAACCCCGGAAACTGGTTGCATCTGAAAAGGAGCGCGGCGCTGCTGCTGGCGCTGGCGCTGGCGGCGGTTCTGCTGTCGCCCGCCTGCGCGCGCGCCGACGCTGAAAACAGCGGGAAAATCGTCCGCGTGGGCTGGTACGAATCGCCCTTTAACACCACGGACGAGCTGGGCCGCCGCTCCGGCTACGCCTACGAGTATCAGCAGAAGGTGGCCGCCTATACAGGCTGGACCTTCGAGTATGTGGAGGGCAGCTGGCCGGTGCTGCTGGAGATGCTGGCGGACGGCAGGATCGACCTGATGAGCGACGTTTCCTACACGGAGGAGCGGGCGGAATATATGCTGTACGCCACGCTGCCCATGGGCGCGGAGGAATATTATCTGTACGTCGCGCCGGATAACACCGAACTCACCCAGGACAATTACGCCGCCCTGAACGGGAAAAAGGTGGGCGTCAACAAGGGCAGCGTGCAGGCCGACTTCTTCCGCCAATGGGCGGCGGTCAACGGCGTTGAGGCGGAGCTGGTGGAAATGACGGGTACGGAACCCGAAAATCTGAACCTGCTCTACCGGGGCGCCATCGACGCCTATATCGCGCTGGACGCTTATATGGAATCGAACGCCGCCCTGCCCCTGTTCAATGTCGGCGCGTCGGACTTCTATTTCGCGGTGAGCAAAGCCCGGCCCGAACTGCTGCCGGAGCTGAACGCCGCCATGGATCGCATCCGGCAGGAAAGCCGCTATTACAACGAACAGCTCTATAACAAATACCTTCGTATCTCCGGCGCGAATCTCTATGCGACCGCCGAAGAAAAAGCCTGGCTCGAAGCGCACGGCCCCATCCGGGTGGGGTATCAGGACAATTATCTGGCCTTCTGCGCCAAAGACGAAAAGACCGGCGAACTGACCGGCGCGCTGAAGGATTATTTGGCCGTCGCCGCCGACTGCCTGGAGAACGTCCATCTGGATTTTACCGCCGTGGCCTTCCCCACCTCCGCCGCCGCCATGGAGGCCATGAAGAGAGGCGAAATCGACTGCGTGTTCCCCGCCAACCTGACGGACTACGACGGGGAGGTGCAGGGCTACTTTATCACCTCGGCCCTCATGCGCACGGATATGTCCGCCGTGGTCCGGGAGGCGGATCAAAGGACCTTCTTCAAAAATGAGCGGACCGCCGTGGCCGTCAACGTGGGCAACCCCAACTACGACATGTTCTTGCTGGATCATTTCCCGGAATGGCGCTCCATTTACTTCAAGGATACCCTGGAATGCTTAAAGGCCGTGGCGGACGGGCAGGCGGACTGCATCCTCATCAGCAATTACCGCTATAACAACATCGCCGCCCTGTGCGAACAGTACAAGCTCACCACCCTGTCCACCGGCGTGGAAATGGACTACTGCTTCGCGGTGAACCGGAAAGACATTACGCTGTACTCCATTCTGAGCAGGGTCACGCGGGTGGTGCCCTCCTCTACGGTGAACGCGGCCCTGACCTACTATTTCACCGAAGACGCGAAACTGAGCCTGCTGGATCTGCTCAACCAGAACGCGGGGGTGGTCGTGGCCATTGCCAGCGCGGTGGTGATGGTCATCCTGTTCCTGATGTGGCGCGGAATGGACGCGAAAAAGAAGGCCAGCGCGGAACATCGGCTGATCACCGCCACGGAAACCGACGAGCTTTCCGGCCTGTACAGCCGGAATTACTTCTATGAGTACGCGGACCGCATGTACCGCGAGCATCCGGAAAAGCCCATGGACGCCATCGTCCTGAATATCGAGCGCTTCCATTCCCTGAACGCCCTGCACGGGCGGAGCTTCGGCGACCAGACCCTGCAGGTGCTGGGCAACGGCATCCTGTCCTTCCTGAAAAACAGGGAAGGCATTGCCACCCGCGAGGAAGCGGATCATTTCACCATCTACTGTTCCCACATGGAGGACTGGCACGGGCTGCTGGACAGCTTGCAGGACGTTTTGGATACCCTGTCCCCCAATACCAGCATCCGGCTGCGCATGGGCGTGATGCCGTGGCAGAAGGATATGGAACCGGCCCAGATGATCGAACAGGCGCAAATCGCCTGCGGCCTGGCACGGGGGGATTACAAGGGGCAGCTGGTGGTATTCGACGAAAAGGTGCGGGAGCAGGAGGGCTTTGAACGGCGGCTGCTGAACGACCTGCGCCGGGCGGTGGAAACCCCGGAATTTGAAGTGTATTATCAGCCGAAATTCGATATCCAGGTGGAGCCGCCTGTGCTCAAAAGCGCGGAGGCCCTGGTGCGCTGGCGGCACCCCGAACTGGGCATGATCCCGCCGGGGAGCTTCATTCCCCTGCTGGAGCGCAGCGGCCAGATCGGCGAGGTGGACAGGATCGTTTGGGCGCAGGCGGCCAAGCAGGTGGCGGATTGGAAGGAAAAATACGGAACCACTGTGCCGGTTTCCGTCAATCTGTCGCGGGTGGACGTGCTGGACCCGATGCTGGAAAACACCCTGGACGCGCTGCTCAAGGAAAACGGGCTGGCGTGCGGCGATTTGAAATTGGAGGTCACGGAATCGGCCTGCGCCGAAAACACCTATCAGGTGATCGATGTGATCGAAAGGCTGCGGCGCAAGGGCTACGAAATCGAAATGGACGATTTCGGCAGCGGCTATTCCTCCCTGAACATGTTGTCCGCCATGCCCATCGACGTGCTGAAAATGGACCGGGCTTTCGTTTCCAATATGGAGTACGAGGAAAAGGATTTGCAGCTGGTGCAGCTGATCTTGGGTATCGGCCGGAACCTGAAAATCCCCGTCATCGCCGAGGGCGTGGAAACGGAAGCGCAATTGCGGCTGCTGAAGCAATTGGGCTGCGCCCTGGTGCAGGGCTACTATTTCTCCAAGCCGTTGCCCGCGGCGGAATTTGAAAGCGCGTTTATCCGGAACGCGAAATCCAAGTAAAGAGGTGACCGATAAGCATCTGTTCAGCCGAACATGGTTTATCCGCATTGTATGAATACAAGACCGTAGGGGCGGATCATATCCGCCCGCAAAAGCAGGGCGTTACAATTGCCTGAAAACCCAACAATATCAACATGTTACGAGGGCGGGCGGATCATATCCGCCCCTACGGCGTGCCACCCAGCGATCCGCGGTATATTAACGCGACTGAACAGTTACAATGGTGAAGACCATTCCGTTCGATTCCCGAAGAAAAGGAGGCGCAGCCCCATGCGTACAATCCGGGTCATGCTGTCGACGCTGCTTTTGGCGGCGCTCTTTCTGTGCGCCGCCCCGGCCTTCGGGGAACAGAACGGCGACGCCTTGACGGTGGGCGTGCCGGTGGATCGCTGCCCCGTCTTTTATCGGGACGCCGAAACGGGCGAAATCGTGGGCATCGGCGTGGATCTGATGCGCGCCGCGGCGGAGGAAGCCGGGTATGCCGTCTCCTTCAGGGCCATCGAAGAAAAAACGCTGAAGGACGCCCTGGATAATCCGGCTTACGACGTGGTCATGCCCTTCGGCAGCGCCATTTCCAGCGCCTCCGGCCAGCCCAGCGCGGTGTCGGACAATCTCATGCAAACGCCCATGACCCTCGTCACCGAAGGCGGCAGGAAACAAATGCCCGCCCTGAATCAACTGCGGGTGGGCATGCTGCGCTCCATGGGCGGCGCGGCGGAAACGGTGCGTCAGCTGTATCCCGGCATTGAAATCACCATGTACGAAACCATGGGCGAGTGCGTGGCGGCCCTCCGGGCGGATCAGGTGGACGCACTGCTGCACAATTCCTATGTGTGGAGCTACGTGCTGCAAAAGCCCGCTTATTCCGACCTGACGGTGCAGCCCACCGCCATGTTCTCCATGGACTTCCGGGCGGGCACGCTGGATACGCCGGCGGGCCGGGCGATCCTGGAGCGGCTGAACGGCGGCATCGCCGCCCTGACTGACACTGCGCGGCAGGCCATCGTGCTGGATCACACCTCCCGGCGGCTGTACCGCTACGATTTTTCCGATTATCTGCATCAGTACGGCCTGATCCTGCTGCTGGGGGCGCTGCTTTTCGCGGCCTTGGCGATCATTACCGTGCAGCGCCGCCGGGCTTATCGCTTGAAGCAGGAAGAAAAGCTGCGCTGGCTTATGGATCACGACGAACTGACCGGCGCGCTGAGTCTGGACGGCTTCCGCAGTCACGTGGTGGAGCTGCTGACCGCGCACCCGGATATTCCCTATCTGCTCTCGTATGTGAATATCAAAAACTTCAAGTATATCAACGACAGCTTAGGCCGGGCCGCGGGAGACGAGCTGCTGCGCTTCTGGGTGGAGAAAACCCAGGCCGCCATGTCGGACGAGGAAGCCATAGGCCGCGTGGAGGCCGACCATTTCGCCGTGCTGCGCCACGCCCGGGGAGACGAAAAAATCCGCTGGGACGATTATGAGGTAATCAATTCCGTACGGAATTATTTCACCGACCGGGGCAAGGAAAACCGGGTGCAGATCTGCGGCGGCATCTACGCCCTCACGCCGGAGGATTACCGCCTGCCCGATGTGAACCGCATGCTGGATTACGCCCGTGTGGCGGAAAAAAGGGTGCGCGAAACCAAAACGGAAGGCTACGAATTTTATAACCCGGATCAGTGGGAACGGGGAAAACGGGTGGCCGAAGTGGTCAACCGCCTGCCCGCCGCCATCCGTTCCGGCGATATCCAGGTGTGGTATCAGCCCCAGGCCAACTGCGAAAAGGGCGAATTTGACGGCGCGGAGGCCCTGTGCCGCTGGAACCATCCCAAGCTCGGCTGGCTGCAGCCCGCCGAATTTATTCCCACCTTGGAGGAAGCCGGGCTGATTTTCGATCTGGACAGCTTCGTCTGGGAAAAGGTCTGCCAGGATCTGCGCCGGTGGAACGGCCAGGGCAAGCGCCGGGCCGTTTCGGTGAACCTGTCGCGGCGCGATATCCGGCCGGATCGGGATATCCCCGGCCATTTCGCCGGTTTGGTCAAGACCTACGGCCTTTCTCCCAGTCAGCTCCGCATTGAGATCACGGAAACCGCCTTCGCCGAAAATCCCGAGCTGCTCATCAGCACCACGGTGAAGCTGCGGGAAGCGGGCTTTGAAGTGGAAATGGACGATTTCGGCAGCGGCTATTCCTCTCTGCATATGCTGAAGGAAGTGCCGGTGGACCGCATCAAGCTGGACCTGCATTTCCTCACCAGCACGGGGGACGCCGAGCGAGGCCGCGTCGTGATCAGCTACATCATTCAAATGGTGCGCGCCCTGGGCATGCGCCTCATCGCCGAGGGCGTGGAAACCGCCGAGCAGGCCCAATTCCTGCAAAGCCGGGGCTGCACCGAAATGCAGGGCTATTATTTCAGCAAGCCCCTGCCGGTCACGGAATTTGAAGGGCTGGACGAAAAAATCAAAGCCATGGAGCAATGAAAAGGGGGGCCTGTGCGGCCCCCCGGATTTTTTATTTGCCTTTCTTTGTGGCTCCGCTGGCGGCGTCCGTGCCGTTGCCGGAGGTGCCGTTGCCGGAGGCGCCGTTGTTCGTGGGCTTGGAGTGCTTGCCGCCCTTACCGTTTTGGCCATTACCGTTTTGGGTCTGGGCGTTGTTTTTCTGCTTCTGCTGGCCCTTGCCGCCGGGCTTTTCGCCCGTCTGCTGCTTCTGGGTTCCCTTGTCGCCGTGGGCGGAGAGCTTTTCGGTGTAGTATTTCAGCACCAGGTCGGCCTGCTCCTGGGTCAGCCTGCCATCCGCCACGAAAGCGTCCAGCTCTTCCTTGAGAGCGTCCAGCTTTTTCGCGGCCTTGGCGGATTTTTTCAGGGCCTTGTAGGCGTCGACCGCCGCTTTGGTGAGTTCCTGCTCCGCGGCGGCGATTTCCACCTGGGCAGTGGTTTCGGTTTTTTCGGCGGCGTCTGCGGCGGAGGTCTGTTCGGCCAGCGCGCCGAAGCACAGGGTCAGGGACAATACCAGGGACAGGATGATCGTCAGTTTCTTCATGGGTTTTCAACTCCTTTTCTGTTTCGCTGTGAAAGATATCTTTCCCTTGGGACAGGAACAGTATGGCACAGGAGGCTTAAAGAAAGCTAAAAGAAAACGTTACTTTCGTCCGCGTTCTTGAAAACCCGGGCCGGGTGTGGTATACTTCGCCCATACCACACAAGGAGGTTCACGCAATGGGACTGTTTGACGGGTTGAAAACCATGTTCGATATCGTAAAGGGCGGTATTGAAGCGTACAAGGCCACGGAAAAAATGGACGAGATCGTGGCGAAGATCATGGCGGAGTATCAGGGCAGCCTGCGGGACGAGGATTCCGCGCTGTACGCGGCCTACACCGCCTTAAAGGCAAAGAAAGAAGCCACCCAGGATCAGGACGCGGCCAACGCCATGATCGAGGAAGTGGAAAAGGCGGAAGTGGCGTTCCTTCTGTCCGTTACGGAAAACCCGGCCATTCCCGCCGAGCTGAAGGACGCCGTCAAGGCGGCCATCGAAAACTATATCAAGGCCAACAACGCCCCCATGGAAATGCTGGAAAAGCGCTTCATGCAGATGGCGAAAACCGACGAGGAGAAAGCGTTCGTTCAGCAAATGATGGACGACGTGAAGAAGGAAGAATAACAGCACGGCAATCATTCGAGGGAGCGCTTCCGCTCCCCGTTTTGGTATTGGAGAGAGAACGATGAGAATATTGATCGTAAGGCACGCCGAACCGGATTACGTGCATGATTCCCTCACGGAAAAGGGCAAGCGGGAAGCGCTGCTGCTGGGAGAGCGTTTATCCAAAATCCCGGCCAGCGCCTATTACGTTTCGCCCCTGGGCCGGGCCAGGGAAACGGCGGAATACACCCTGCGCCGCGTGGGCAAGCAGGCGGAAACGCTTCCCTGGCTGGCGGAATTCCGGGGCTTTACGGTGCAGAACGGGAAAAAGCGCATCCCCTGGGATTACCCCACCGGGGCATGGTACGATCACAAAGGGCTGTGGGATCGGGACGATTGGCTGAACGATCCCCTCACCCAGGGCGGCACGGTGGCGGAAATCTGGGAAGAAACCAAAACCGGCATGGACGCGCTGCTGAAAAAGCACGGCTACGTCCGGCAGGGCGGCGTGTATCTGTGCGAGGAAAACAAAGACGATACCATCATGCTTTTCTGCCACTTCGGCATCGGCATGGCCGTTTTAGCGTATCTCATGAACGCTTCCCCCCTGCCCTTCTGGCAGAATTTCCTGTGCCTGCCCAGCGCCGTCACCACCGTGGTGACCCAGGAGCGGAAAAAGGGCGAGGTGGAATTCCGCTGCGTGGGCTTAGGGGATATCAGCCACCTGCTCATGGGCTATGAAAACGCGTCCCTGGCCGGGCTGTACCCCGAATGCTACAACGGCGTTGATTCCACCGACCCCGCCCTCTGGCCCCGCCAGCCGGAAATCCCGTTGATTCGTTAATGCAGCGAGGTGATCGGAAAATGAAGAAGCTGAACGGAAAAGGGCCGGGCAGGCGGTCCATGCGGCGGCTGATCCTGTACGCTATGTCCTTTTGCATCCTTCTTTTTCTGATCGTGGGGCTGGCGGGCCTCTATTTCCTGTCCAACAGCTATTACGCGGAATTTGCCGAGAACCAGAACGAGCTGCTGGAGAGCTATTACCATTATATTGATAAATGCATGGAGGACGCCACCCGCACTTCCCTGCGCATCATCGCCAGCGAAGCCGTGCAGCAGGGCCTGCATGACATCATGACGTCCAGCGGCACGAAGCTGGCCCAGGCGAAGACCGATTTGCACGACGCGGTGGTGGCCTCCGTGGCGGAAGTGTCCGGCTACGGCTATATCCGCAGCGTGATCGTGTCGGACTGCCACGGGGCCATTTACAGCTTCGGCGGCATTCCCCAGAACGCCCGGCTCCAGGAAGCCATTCAGCAATTGATCGAGCAGACGGACGATTCGGGCAAGGGCAAATGGTTCGCCCTGGACTGGGAGGGGCAGCCCTATCTGGTGCTGGGCCGCGCCATCCGCGAAACGAAGAATTTGAGCCTGAACCTGCTGGGCTATGAGATGATCCTGGTGCAGTTCGAGCGGCTGGCGCGCCAGGCGGAGCCTGCCGATTCCGCCTTCGCGGACAGCCTGGAAACCTATCTGGACGGCACGCGCTTCTATCGGGGGCCGCAGTGCCCGGAGGAAAGCGTGGGGCTGGACGTGGGCGCGGCCTGGAAGATCCTTTCCCTGAACGGCACGCGCTACTTTGTGTCCTCGGCCAGCTTTCTGGACGGCCGCCTCACCCTGGTCAGCTATGTGAATTATTCCCGCCTGACCAGCCTGCTGCAGGACGCCGGGCGAAACCTGCTGTTCCTCTTTCTGCTGCTGATTCTTTTCTCCGCCGCCTTCTTCCAGCTGGTCACCAAGCGCGTTTTCCGGCATTTGGAAATGCTGACGGAAGCGGTGAAAACCGCCCCCGCCGGGGATTTCCGCGTCACCCTGTCCCCGGATATTTTGCAGGCGGAGGACGAGGTGGGCATTTTAGCCAAGCAGTTTCAGCATTTGATGAACCAGATCGACGACCTGATTCACCGGGAATTGGAGGGCAAGCTGCAGGCCGCCCGGGCGCGGTGCCGCATGTTACAGGCCCAGATTCATCCGCACTTTTTATATAACACCCTGGAAACGATCTACGCCTTGAGCGAGCGCGGCGGGAACCGGGAGGTGAGCCGCATCACCATGAGCCTGTCCCGGCTGGTGCGCGCCTCCTTCCGGGATTCCATGTACGCCACCTTAGAGCAGGAAATTTCCCTGGTGCGGGAATACCTGGCCATTTACCGCATCCGCTTCGGCTCCCGCCTGTCGGCCAAAATTGATTACGACCCGGACGACGACGGCCTCCCCCTGCCCCGGATGACGCTCCAGCCTTTGGTGGAAAACTCCGTGCGCTACGGGCTGATGAAAAAGCTGGATCACGGCGTGATCCGTCTGCGCGTCCGGCATACGGGGGGCCTGCTCAAAATTTCCCTGTTTGACAACGGGATCGGCTTTTCCCCGGAGCAGCTGGAAATTTACAATCATTTGCAGCCGGACGACGGCCTGAACATGCACGGCTACCGCAACGTGGTTTTCCGGCTGATCTATACCTACGGGGATCGGGCGTCCTACCGCCTGCGGAGCAGGGAAGGCCAATGGACGAATCTTTCATTGACCATTCCCGACCGGCTTCCCGACGCGTCTTTGCCGGAAGGAGAAGGAAACGATGTTCAGAGTGCTGCTCGTGGATGACGAACCGCTGATTTTGGAGCATACCCGCCGTCTGCTGGAAATGGAAAAGCAGAATTACGTGATCGTGGGCACGGCCAGCAACGGCCTGGACGGCATTGAGCTGATCCGCAACCTGCACCCGGACGTGGCGATTTTGGACGTGATGATGCCCGGCGCTACCGGCCTGGAAGTGATCGACGCGGTCCAGGACGAAAACTGCCGGTTCATCATCGTGTCCGGCTATCAGGAGTTTGAATACGTGCGCCACGCCCTCAGGGCGGGGGTGGTGGATTATCTGCTGAAACCGCTCTCCGCCTCGGAATTGAGCGCCGCCCTGTCCCGGCTGCTGGGCGGGGAAAAGGACGGCCCGGCGGATTACGCCGCCCGGTACGGCTCCGTGGTGGCCTCGGTGATCCGCAGCATTGAAGAACACTATATGGAATCCGATTATAACCTAAGCTGGCTGTGCGAAAACGAGCTTTTCATGGATGAAACCTATATCAGCCGCCTGTTCAAGCAAAAGACCGAGGTGCGCTTCAATACGTGGCTCAACCGCCGCAGGCTGGAGGAAGCGGAAAACCTGCTGCGCTTCCAGTCCGACCTTTCCATGGAAGCCATCGCGGAGCGGACCGGCTTTTCCACCGCCAAATACTTTATCGAGAGCTTCAAAAAACAAAAGGGCGTTTCGCCCCTGCAATACAGAAAGAATAAAGAAACGGGGGAAGACAGAAATTCGGAATTTTAGGTTGGTTATTTGCATGGTCAAATTGGAAAGAAAAGTGTATGCTTTTACCATCCAAGGTTCTCCTGTGAACCGCAATCCGAAAAGACAAAGGGGAGGCAATTGTGATGAAAAAGCTGGTTGCACTGTTTCTGGTTCTGACCATGATGCTCGGCGGCGTGGCGCTGGCCGCGGAAGAACCGCTGCGCGTGGCCTGGTGGGGTTCTGAATCCTCCAACGCCCTGTATTTAGGTGAAGCCGATCTGTTCACCAAGGCCACCGGCATCGAATGCGAACCCGAATATCTGTCCTGGGACGATTACTGGCGCAAGATCAACACCCTGGCGGCCGCCAACGACCTGCCGGATACCCTGCGCATGGACTACGCCTACATTCTGAACTATGTGGAGAAGCACCAGCTCATGGACCTGACGCCCCTGGTGGAAAGCGGCGCCATCGACCTTTCCAAGGTGCCGGACAGCGCCATCAGCGGCGGCCGCTTCGGCGAGGGCCTGTACGGCATCAACGCCGGTTCCAACGGCCTGTGCATGGCCGTGAATGAAAAGCTGGTCAAAGACGCCGGCATGGAAGTGCCCTCCAACGAAATGACCTGGGAAGAATTTGAAGCCTGGGCCATCGAATTCCACGAAAAGACCGGCCTGTACGGCGCGGACCTCTTCGGCCTGAAGGACTACAACGGCGTGTTCCGTATTTACGCCCGCGAACACGGCGAGGAGCTGTACAACGAAGCCCAGAACGGCGCGGGCTTCAAAGCCGAAACCCTGGCCTCCTTCTTCGCTTCCGTGAAGCGCTTGCAGGACGCCGGCGCGACCCAGAACATCGCCGACGCCGTCACCGATATCGGCAAGGAAAACTATCCCATGTCCAAGGGCGCTGCCGCCACCATCTTCACCGTGACCGACAGCTACACCACCTACGCCGCCGTGCTGAAAGACAGCTTTGGCGCCGTGCCGCTGCGCATCCTGCCCGGCGCAGCCGCCAGCAAGGCCATGTTCGTCAAGCCCTCCCAGTTCCTGAGCATTTCCGCCAACGCCGAGAAGGTGGAGGAAGCGGCGAAGTTCATCAACTACTGGGTCAACGATGAGGAAGCCAACCTGTTCATCGCGGGCCGCCGCGGCGTGCCGATCAATCCCGAAATCGCCACCCTGGTGGGCCAGTCCCTGAACGAAAATTCCATGATGGTGTTCGAGTATATGAACCTGATGGCGCAGTACGCCTCCGACCTGTACGCGCCCGATCCCCAGGCCCACGGCGAAATCGCCGATGAATACAACCGTCAGGCGCAGGCCGTCCTCTTTGGCGAAAGCACCCCGGAAGCCGCCGCCCAGGCCCTGGTTGACTACATCAACAAAGCGCTGAACCAATAAGCAATCTGAAACGGGGGATGGGAACAAATCCCATCCCCTTTTGTTCATCGTTCAATCAGCGCGGAGAGTGGAAAGTTAAGCGTTGAGAGTTGAGATTAGATCGTGTTGCACTGTTTGCCGGTCTTACAGCATGAAATTGAAACACATAATAAATCTCCGCTCTCAACTCTGACTGAATTTACGCCTAAATGATACCATCCGGATAATGATCCTACGATCCCCGAAGGAGTGACTTCTCATGACCGCGGTCCCGGCGAATATGCGGAAATCATACCGGCGGAAACGGATGCGCAACAACGCGGCGGGCTACGCGTTTCTCGCGCCCTGGCTGATCGGGTTTATCGCCTTCACGTCCGTTCCCATGCTGTATTCCCTGTACCTGGCCTTTAC
Source organism: Clostridia bacterium (assembly GCA_017443295.1). Lineage (GTDB taxonomy): Bacteria > Bacillota > Clostridia > Christensenellales > Aristaeellaceae > RUG563. The sequence continues at coordinate 3,633 of JAFSNT010000070.1, read as the reverse complement.
CAAGTACGATTCCCTGGGCGCGCCCCAGTGGATCGGCACGGCCAACTTCGTGAACATGTTCCAGGACGGGGTGTTCTGGAAATCGGTGGGGATCACCTTCAAATACGTCTTCATCCTGGTGCCGCTGCGCCTGGCGGCGGCCTTAGGCGTGGCGCTGATCCTGACCACCGATCACAAGGGCATCGGGTTTTACCGCACGGTGTACTATATCCCCTCCCTGCTGGGCGGTTCGGTGGCCATCGCCATCATCTGGTCCCGCCTGTGGGGTTCGGACGGGGCCATCAACGGCCTGATCAGCGTGATTTCGGGGTCGCCCTACGCCTACAGCTGGATCGGCAATCCGGGCACCGCCCTGTATTCCCTGATCCTGCTGGGCTGCTGGCACTTCGGCTCCTCCATGCTGATTTTCGTTTCCGGCATCAAGCAGATCCCCGTGAGCTATTACGAAGCCGCCCTGCTGGACGGCGCGGGGGCGTGGCAGCGGTTCCGCTACGTCACCTTCCCCGCCCTTACGCCGGTGATCTTCTTCAATCTGGTCATGGGCATCATCAACGCCTTCAAGGCGTTCTCCGAAGCGCTGATCATCACCAACGGCGGCCCCATGGATTCCACCATGCTGTTCGCGCTGTATATCTATAAGCAGAGCTTCTCTTACTTTAAGATGGGCTACGCCTGCGCCCTGTCCTGGGTGCTGCTGATCATCATCGGCGTCTTTTCGGCGTTCGTGTTCAGAAGCTCCAACTACTGGGTGTATTACGAGGCGTAAAGGAGGGAGAGCATGCAGTACGCGGTTCGGCACAAGGCGGCAAAAGCCCTGGGGTTCCATATCCCCGCTTTGCTTTTGAGCGTCGTCATGATCTATCCCCTGGTCTGGATGATCGCCAGCTCCTTAAAGCCCAACGAAGAGGTGTTCACCACCGTCACCAGCCTGATTCCCTCCCGCGTCGTGTGGGAGAACTACGTGACGGGCTGGCAGTCCACCGGCCGGTATACCTACGCCAACTATTTCACCAATTCCTTCACCATCGCCCTGTGGAGTACGCTGGGCGGGGTGGTTTCCTCGTCCCTGGTGGCCTACGCCTTCGCCCGCATTCCCTTCGCGGGGAAGAAAATGTGGTTCGCCATCCTCATGGGCACCATGCTGCTGCCCGTGCAGGTGCTGCTGATCCCCCAGTACATCATGTTCAAGGGCTTCGGCTGGATCAACACGTATCTGCCCATCATCGTGCCCCAGTTCTGCGGCGTGCCCTTCTTCATTTTCCTGAATTTGCAGTTCATGCGGGGCATTCCCAGGGAATTGGACGAAGCGGCGGAGATCGACGGCTGCGGCTGGATATATAAATACCTGCGCATCATGCTGCCGCTCTCCGTCCCCTCCCTGATCACCTCCGGCATTTTCGGCTTCTACTGGAGCTGGCAGGAATTTTTGCAGCCCCTGATCTATATCAGCAAGCCCCGCCTGTATCCCGTTTCCATCGCCCTGAAAATGTTCTCCGACCCCAACACGCAGACCAACTGGTCCGGCCTGTTCGCCATGACGACGCTTTCCATTGTCCCCGTGGTGATCGTGTTCATGGTGTTCCAGCGCTATCTGGTGGAGGGCGTGGCGACCACGGGACTGAAAGGTTAATCTGAATAACAGCACAAAACGGGGAGCGCCGCCGCTCCCCGTTTTCGTTTTGGGAATTAAAGCATCTGTTCGCCGTTCACATACAGGGCGTACCCGTTGCCGATCACGTTTTCCAGGCTGCCTTCAAAGCTGGTGATATACGTGTCGGCGGTCAGGGTCCAGGTGCTGGTTTCGTCTAAGGTCACGTTCACCGTGCCCACTTCCGTGGAAACCACGGCCCCCTTGGCGCTGGTGATTTCGCCGCTGACGGTGCCCGCAAAGGTGCTGCCCTCCGTCAGGTTCAGGGTCAGGGTGGAATCGCTGCCCACCAGCAGGGTTCCGGTTAGTTCCTGATTGCTGGCGTTCAGGGTGGCGATGTTGGAAGCGCCGCTCCAGCCGTCGTCACACACGCTGATGAGTACGTCGCTGCCCTCGTTGACCAGTTCAACCCCGGTCAGGGTGATTACGGCGTTGGTGTTGGTCACGTGGAACATATGGCCGCTCTTGCTGGTCAGGCTGCCGCCGGTCATGGTGAAATAGGATTCACCGCTGTCCGCGTCGCCGCTCATGGACTGGTAGATCATGATGGTGTCCAGGAAGGTGGCGTTGCCGTTCATGGAAGTGTTGTTCGCGGTCAGGTCGCAGTCGATCAGCGTAATGGAGTTCTTGCCCTCGATGCAAACGCCCTCGGACAGGTTGCTCACCAGGGTGGCGCTGCTCACGGTGATGTCCGCCGTGGAATAGATGGCGGGGGAGCCGAGGCCGTTGGAGGTATAGGCGCCGCCGTCCACCACCACGGTGCCGCCGCCCCGGTCGGTGCGGATGGCCGCGGAGGACCGGCCGCTGGTTTCCACGGTCAGATTGCTGGCATAGGTGACGCCGCCGCCGGTGGTCATGATGCCGCCGGAGCCGTCGCCGGTGGTAACGATGGTGGAATCGGAGATATAAACCGTGGTGCCGTCGCCCGCCGCGCCGTTCCTGCCGCCGTTGCCGCCGTAGGAGAACACGCCGTTGGCCCCGGAAGCGGAGGATTCGATCACGGCGCCTGAGATGGTGGTGGTGGACCCGCCCATGACCAGCAGCGCCGCGTTCAGGCCGTAGAAGTTGCAGTTATCGCCGCCGTTGGAATCGCCCGTTTTCGTAACGGTGATATCGGTCAGGGAAACGGCGTCCGCCGTATTGACGATCAAAGCGCTTTCGTCCACGGTTTCGGAGGCGTAGGCTTCGCCGGAGATGTCAGCCGCCGCCGTGATTTCAGCCGCGCCGATGTACTCAAAGGAAGAAGACTGGCCGCCGGGAGGGGTGCTGCCGCCGAAGCCGCCGCCCTGTCCGTCCGGGGGCGTGCCGCCGGGGCCGCCGCTGCCTCCGCCAAAGCCGTCGGGAGGCGTACCGTCGGGGGGAGTTCCCATTTCACCGCTGGGCGGGTTGCCGCCGGGGCCGCCGGAGGGGGGATTTCCTTCCGCAAATACCGCTGTTGTGGATACTATCATCATCAATGCAATCAGCAAAGCAAGCATCTTTTTCATGGTCATAACCTCCTTTGTTTTCCGTCATTCGGTTTCCCGCCTGACAGAGCAAAGTGTATCAGAAGACGCTTAAAGAAAGCTTAAACGGAAAAAATATTTGTAAAAGCCAAGAAAAGTTCAAATTACCTATTGACATAGTAGGTTTATTGTGCTATCATGTAGATACTTCATCCGAAAGGAGGCGCGAGGAATGTTCGAAACCGCAGCTCGTTTTCAGCGGAACATCATGTGTTGTCGAATGCTTTTCTCCCGGGCAGGTTCCGTGGCAGGGGCGTTCGGCTGTTTATCCACGCGCCTTTGGATGAGGGGATGAAATCGATTCTCCTTCTTCTGTCTGTCATGTGCCCGGGAGCTTAGAAAACAGCCCCCGGTTTTTTATTGCCGGGGATGAAAACAGCACAGCGACAAAAAATGAAAAGGAGATCACGATCATGAGTAACTATAAATTTGAAACCCTGCAGCTTCACGTCGGCCAGGAACAGGCCGATCCCGCCACCG
>JAFSNT010000010.1 GCA_017443295.1 Clostridia bacterium | reverse complement strand
TGACCTGCACCTTGAGCCCATAGCCGTTGGCCTCGCAGAACTGAGCGATCAGGTCGATTTCCGCGCCGACGATTTCAGTGCCCCGGTAATAGGTCATGGGCACATAGTCGCCCTCCGTAGCCAATGTCAGCGTACCCTTGGCTGCGGGGAACGCGGCGTAGTCCGGCAGGGTCTTTTCCTCCTCCGCACCGTATGCCCACTTTTCGATCACCCGCTCCAGCGCGCCGTTCGCTTTCATGGGAATAAGCCAGGCGTTCAGTTCTTTTAGCAGTGCTTCACCCTTTGCAGTCTTGGGCAGCACAATGCCGAAATCAAAGCTGTCCAGGTATTCATCCACCACGGTGAGACGCGGGTTCACGCCGCAGAATTGCTTCGCCGCAGGCTCGTCTACGGCAAATCCGTCGATTTTTCCAGCCTCCAGAGAGGCGATCAGATCAGCGGAGGAATTGATGTATACAAGTTTCGCGTCGGGCAGGGCTTTCAATACAATGGCGTCGAAGGTTGTGCCGGTCGCAACGCCGATGCGCTTGCCGTTCAGGGCGTCCAGGGAGGAAGCCGTCTGATTTGCGTCGGCCGGGGCGGGAACCGCGTCCCCCCGCACCATCAGGCCGATTTTTACCTCGAACAGAAGATCCGAATAGGGCATTTCCTCCGCCCGTTCCTCCGTATATTCCAGGTTGGCCATGATGCAGTCGATATCTCCCGCGATGGCCGCGGAAAAGATCGCGCCGTAATCGTACACTTTGAATTCCACATCCGCCCCCAGCCAGGCGGCGAAACGATAGGCCAATTCAATGTCGTAGCCGTTCAGCTCTTTTCCCGTATAATAGCTGTAGGGCGGCACGATGCCGGAAGTGCCCACGATAAGATGAATCGGGGGATTTTCCGCCCGGGGAATGTCCGGCATGGTTTCATCGGCCTGGATGACCCAGCGGCTGAACATATCGTCCAGGGTGCCGTCCGCCCGCAATTCCGCGATAAACTGATTGATTTTGCCGGTCAGATCGGGGATTTTGGAAACCGGGGATATTCCCACGGCCACCTTCATCGTTCCGTTCAGGGTTTCCTCCAGCAGATGAACACCCTTCTGCCCGTTCTCGATGGACATCTCCATCTGCCGCCGATCATAGGCGAAGGCGTCGATCTTGCCCTGAGCTACGGCTGTATACCCCATGAATTTATCGTTGAATTGGCTGACTGTCGCCAAGGGCAGTTCTTTTTTCAGGATCAGTTCGGCAACGTTGCCCTGGCTCACGCCAATGGTGATCCCGGCCGCATTCAATTGCTCCAGGCTGGTGATGGCACTTTCCGCGCAGGCAGCGCCTGACCACAGCAGCAGGAACAGCAGCAGAACGCACAGGACTCCTTTTTTCATGGAAGACACCCTCTCACTTCAGTGATTGCTTATTCGGCATGGTTTCTGAATGCTGGTTTCGATAAACTAACATAGTTTCCTGCCAGCGGGATCAGGAGGCTTATTCCAGAAACTGATCCCGAAGCGCTTTTTCTTCATAGAAAAGCCACCTCGGTCATCGTATGCGTGTTCATGCCATGAAAGCCGGGGAAATCGCCCGCGAAAGGGACAGGCGGGTGATTCCCCCGGCTTCGCAATGGCCTGCTTGGGGCTGCTTTATTTCCTGATATGGTGGATGAGATTGATGGAGAAGCCGGAGGGCGCGATCATCAGGGTGGATTTGGAGGTCCGGGTTTCGACAATGCGGTCGCCGTAGTAGTTCCTGAATCCCCTGGAGAGCAGCAGTTGATAGGCTTCATCGAAATCGTCCACATTCATGCGGATGGTGGGTACATCCTTATTAAGCGGTACGTCCGGCTGGGAAACGTCCACATAAAAGCCATTGGCGTCTTTCATCCGAATACCCTCCACGTTCAGTTCTCCGATGCCTTCCTGATCGTGGCGTTTTTCAAAGCCTAATTCTTCAAACAGCTGAACGATGGGCGCGGCGTCCTTGGTGATGATCTGCGGGTTAAAGGTGGTGATCTTCATAATATTTCCCTCCAGAAAAATGATGTTTGTTTTGTTTATTTCTTTAAAACGTGAAGAAATCCTTTTGTGAATCACTGAACCGCGGCGCTTGCGTCCTTTTCCACGCCATCCCCGTAAATGGTGGCGAAATCGTCCCGCATGGAGATGGTGCCGATGCCCTGCGCGCTGTAGCCCGCGATCTTGGCCTGGGCGCTTTCATAATCGCCCCACTCCCGCGCTTCGTCGTCCGCCAGGACGATATAGGAAAGAGCGGGGTAGGGATTGTCCGTCACCGTATATACGCACATGGCCACGTCCCCGGAGCTGTTGCCGAAAGCCAGCACCGGCTGTTGGCCGATTTCCCGCACGATGGCGTCCACCTTGGACATTTTGGCGTTCTCGCCGTAATAGGTGCCGTCGAACACCACCTTGTCCGTGCTTTTGAAGGTGTAATCCCCGTCGGCGGAATCGCCCTGGCCCGTGGCGGTGCAGCCGTATTCCGTGCCGATGACGTAAGCGGGGGCAATGTCCAGCGTATCCTTCACGATGGCGCGGACGATGTTGCGCTCGGTGGCGGTGACGATATAGATGGTGAAATCATTGTCCCGCAGATAGTTCAAAAGCTCCACCATGGGCAGGTAGAACGCTTCGCCCCGGGTCATGCCCGTGAAGCCCTCCGCTTCGGAATCCATGAAGCCCTTCACGTACTCCCCAAGCTCGGCGGGGGTCATGCCCGCGTAGGCAAGGGCGGCGGCGGCAGCCTGCCGGGTGCTGATGCCCGAGGGCTTTTCCTGCCATTTGGTGTCCACGATCTCCCGGGCAACGGCCAGCACGTCCTCTGTGGGTGTGTAATCGGGATTGTTCAGGGCAAAGTCCACGAACACCATGTATTCAAAGCACCGGGGATAGGTTTCGCACATGAGGGTGCCGTCCAAATCGAACACGGCGACGCGGTCCGCAACGGGGATGTAGCTTTCACTGGTTTCATCCGTAATGGCGGCGATATAATCCATGAGCGCGGCTTTGGGTTCCGCGCCCGCGCTCCAGGAGGGCAGCTTTAAATAGGCTTCGTCGACGATGTATTGGAAAATGGACAAAGCCGTTTTGTAGTCCATATAATCGTCCTTGTTCGCCGCGCCGTCTAAATTTTTCACCAGAGCGGCTTCGGGGTGGAACTGGAGGCCCACGGCAAAGGTCTTATCGGTTCGCTCCAGCGCTTCAATCATGGGAACGCCGTTCGTTTCCGTGTAACCGGTCACGGCGAGCCGGGTGTTGTCCACGTTCTTCACCGCCTGGTGATGCCAGGAGGGACAGCCGGTGAGGGTATCTGTGCCCACGATGTCAGAAAGCCGGGACCCCTTCGCCACCTGCACGGTATGGGGCGCGTAATCCCGGTAGCTTTCGGGAGTTGCTTTCCGGTTGCGGTGGGTGTAGTCATATGCCATGCCCTGATTTTCAAACCAGGTGGGAATGTCCTGAATGACTTCCCCGCCGGAGATCACGCCCAGCATCTGCGCGCCCCGGCAGAAACCCATCAGGGGAATATCGTTGTCCAGGCAGTAAGCCATGGTCAGATAATCGGATACGTCCCGTTCCGCGTTGTAGTCGATTTCCGCCTCGATGCCGTGCCATTCCTCGGGGGTATAGTACAGGGTGGGGCTGATGTCCTCGCCGCCGGTAAACAGCACGATGCTCACGCCCATTACAGCCTCCGGGGCGTTGGAGCCGCGCCAGGTATTGCATTTTACATACTTGGCGGCGGTTTCGTCCAGCATGCCGATCTCGGTTTTGCCGCTTGTCAGGCGGCCTTCCGCGTCGTAGCATAAATCAGCCGAGAACACCTGATCCAGCATCACCCATTCGCCGCCCGCCGCTTCCACGGCGCGGCACACGTTGGTAAAGAACTCCGAATCCGTATCGGCCCGCCAGGCGATGCCCACCACGGTTTTTTGAGACGCCTCGGCCAGCGAAACGCCGCAGACGCTCACCAGCAGAACGAAACCCAAAAGCAGCGCGAAAACCTTTTTCATTTTCCTGATCCTCCTGTTTTTTGTAAATTGACCGTTCTTGTTTATTTCCCGCCATAGTAATCCATGGTGATTTCATTTTCTTCAATCAGCACCGTATTCTGGTTCAGGGCTTTAATGACATCATCCGCCGCCTTATATACCGTTGCCTTGTCAGCACCGTCGAAAAAACAGACCAGTGTGTATTCATGGGTAACGGTGCCGGTTTCGTCCGTCCACGCGCCGATGGCGTCCTGGAGGGTATAGCCCTCAAAGTATTTAAGGCACACGGTATCCACGATGTTCCGGGCTTCCTCCTGGGTCATTTCCATCTTATAGGTGTCCTTATCGTTGGTGCCCACGTACAGGACGTATTGGACGCTTTTGCCCGTGTCCGCTTTGGGCGCGTTTGCCGCGTTGATATGCGTCAGCAGCAGCCCGGCGCATACCGCCGAGCAGCACAGGCTGACGATGGAAATGATGACCGCGATGATTGTTCCGTTTTTCTTCATGGTGATTTCCTCCTTATTGATCCAAATACGCCAGCATACGATCCTGCACGTTCTTTTCAAGATTCCGATATACAGCATATTTCTGGCAATCTCGTATTGTTTTGGTGTCAGGCGTTCAAGCCGGGAAACCTGAATAGCTCGTAGTAAGTTTGTACGATTCATTCCCTCATCCGCATCAGCTTGGCCAGCGTGGATTCTCCAAAAGAATACTGGCTCATGTATTCCCCATGGAAGGACTGCTTTCCCTCCTGGCTGCCCGATAAATAATGAAAATAATCGCAGTCCAGCAGGGAAGGATTAACCCCCAGCATTCCCCGGCTTCGCACCAGTGCCTCGCCGAAGCCGCAATCGGTCAGCGTGGTTTGCAGATCGGCAATCAGCATACGGAGATGGCTCGCGTGGGCAGTATCTCCCGGCGCTTCCGGCCAGAAAAAGCTGATCAGTTGGCCCGTGCTGCACAGCGCGCCGTTTCGGTCGATCAGGTAAGCAAAGAGTTCTTTTGTTTTTCTGCGCTGGAAAACGACGGGCTTGTCGCCGCACCAGACTTCAAACTGTCCAAAGCACTGCGCTTTGAGCAGTTTGGGAAACGCTCTGGCTGATGTGGAAACCGGATAGCGCAGGTGCCGCAGCGCTTCGTCAAGCTGTTCTTCCGAGATGGGCTTGAGCAGAAAGCCGCTGGCGTACAGCTCCAAAGCGGAGAGGGCATACTCCGCATGGC
>JAFSNT010000069.1 GCA_017443295.1 Clostridia bacterium | reverse complement strand
TTCTTCATATCCTGTCGGCATTCCCCTCATCAAGCTTGCGACTCCTACCATCTCCATTTCTTATGCCCCCCGCTTATTTTCTTTTAAACATTATAGCGGGTCGTTTTCTTTTTGTCAATATTAAGTTAGTGCATATGGGGCAAAGCCCCGCAGGTTCCTTCCCCTACAAATATCAATTTCTCATTCATGCGTGAGCCGTGGGGCAGAGCGCCCTCAACGTCGCTTGTTCACGAGATACCTGACAGATCATCATTTTTTGAACTTTTTTGAACTTTTTCTTTTCATGCCCCGCAAAATCGTGGAAAAACGGCGCGGGATATGCTATAATAATCGAAACGCGCCTGAAAAGCGCGGTTTTTCCCCCATCAAAATGAAAGATACGACGCTTTGACCATGAGGAGTGCTGATTCATGATCCGCCAAATCAGCTTCGCCGGTTATTCCCCCATCGGAGACCTGACGGCTGTGTCCATCTGTGTGGTGATGGCCTGCCTGATTTTTTTCTCCTACACGCAAAAAACCCACAGCTTCCGCGTGTTCATTTCCCTGATCGTGCTGATCGCGGCGGCGGCCATCACCAACGTGATCACCTACACTGCGGCGGTGAACGGCGGGCATATAAAGCTGGCCAACGGGCTGCGATGCGCGTTCCACACCCTGCTGTACATGGTGTTCGTCCACTATGTGATTTATATCATTTCCGTCACCCGGGTGGAATGGCCGGAGAAGGGCGTTTATATCGCGGCGGCTCTGGGGATGTTTGCTCTGCTGACGGCGTTGGAGGCGTATTTCGTCCAGCGGGACGGCGGACTGTCCATCGGCCCGGACGGCGCGATCACTTATCGGGGACGGAATTTCTTCCTGTACGGATATTTGGGCTTTGTGGCCCTGAATATTTTGCTGCTGGTCCGGGTGCGCAACCGGCTGTTCCGGCGCGTGATGTTAGGCTTTTACAGCTCCATGGCGGTTTCCTTTCTGATGCTCGCGCTGCAGCAGCTCAGCAGGCAGAATTCCTACACGGTGGTCACCTTCCTCTACCCGGTGATCGCCATGTTTTACGTGATGCATTCCACGCCCTACGACGCCCTGATCGGCGCCATCGACAGCAGCGCCTTGGGCAACCTGGTGCGTTACGCCTACGAACGGAAAAAAGGCTTCGTTTTCATGAGCCTGTATCTGCACCAGTTCAACGAGGAGGGCAAAGACTTCCCCGAAGCCCTGCAGGCCGCCATCCGACGCTTCACCAGCGACTTTTTCAGGGGCGCGGTACTGTTTCAGGCGGACAAGGGCCACGAAATGCTTTTGATCCCCGTGAAGCGCAACCCGGATTATGAGGATCGCATTCGCAGCATCCTGCACGCTTTCCAGCATGAATACGCCAAATTCCAATATGATTACAAGATCGTCATCGGGGAATCGGTGGAGGAGATCAGCCGGAAAAACGAATACGTCAGCCTCGTGCGCCACATTCACCGCTTCATGCCGGAAAACACCGTACACCGGGTCACGGCCAAGGACGTGGAGCGGTTCAATTCCTACGAGGTGCTGGTCAAAGAGCTGGAAAGCATCCATAACACCGCCGATTTGAACGATCCCCGCGTGCTGGTGTATTTCCAGCCGGTGCTGAACATCAAAACCCGCAAGTACGATTCCGCCGAAGCCCTCATGCGTCTGCGCATGCCCGACGGCACCTTGGAATACCCGGATCGGTTCATTCCTCTGGCGGAGGAAAACGGGTTCATCCACACCATGACAGAAATCATCCTGCATAAAACCTGCAAGGAGATCAAAAAGCTGCTGGACGCGGGCTACCATTTCGCCCGGGTGTCGGTGAACGTATCCGCCCTGGAATTGAAGGACGACCGCTTCTGCCAGGACATTATCGACATCATCGCCCAGTGCGGCGTGCCGGACGATATGATCGCCATCGAGCTGACCGAGTCCCGCAGCGACGACGATTTTATCCTGATGAAAAACAAGATCTCCGAGCTGCGGGAGCAGGGCATTAAAATTTATTTGGACGATTTTGGCACGGGCTATTCCAATATGGAGCGCATCATGGCCCTGCCCTTCGACATCATCAAGTTCGACCGCTCCCTGGTGCAGGCCAGCGGAAGCAGCGAACGCAGCGAAAAGCTGGTGGAGGGGCTGGCGGGCATGTTCTCCGAATTGCAGTATTCCGTGCTGTACGAGGGCGTGGAAAGCGAATCGGACGAAAAGCTGTGCAGCGAAATGTACGCCTCCTACCTCCAGGGCTACCGGTATTCCCGGCCGATCCCGGCGGAGAAGCTGGCCGAATACTTTGAAAAATGATTCCCTGCCGGAAGCGGCGCGAAAGAGGGTTGAGTCGATTGAAGATCATGAAAAAGAATGAAGGCGGAAAGGGCGTATCGGTGCACGCGCTGGTGCTGCCCCTGGTGATCGTGCTGGCGGTGCTGCACGTGGCGGTCATCTGGCTGTTTTTTTCCATCAGCACCGAAAGCAACCGCCTGTCCACCATTATGCGGAACGCCGGAACCTACACCCAGGACGCCACCTCCCTGCTGGCAGGCTCCAGCACGCTGTCAGAAACGGCCAGCAGCTTTGTGCTGCTGCCCATCCTGGAAAACGGGGAAGTGAACGTGGGCCCCTTAAACGCCTACGCCCAGGAGCTGAC
>JAFSNT010000068.1 GCA_017443295.1 Clostridia bacterium | reverse complement strand
CGGCCAGGGCTTCGTAGATCGCCAGCTCGGCGGCCATGATGGTGTTGTCGGTGGGGGTGAACACGGCGTCCATTTCATCGGCGATGATGGCGTCGGCGGCCAGAATCACTTCGGCGATGTTGCTGCCGGGGTATTCCTTGAAGCTCACGCCCTTGGCGGTGAGGATTTCCTTGGCGGCGGCGATAGGGGCGGTGGAGGCGTCCTCGCTGGGGTTATACAGCAGGGCGATTTTGGAAGCGTCGGGATCGGCGGCGAAGATCAGGTTGAACACGGCGTTTGTGTCCAGATAGTCGGAGGTGCCGGTGATGTTGGCGCCGGGGGCTTCTAAGCTGTTCACCAAACCCGCGCCCACGGGGTCGGACACGGCGGCGAAGACCACAGGAATCTGATTGTCCTCGGTCATGCCCTGCATGGTCATGGCCACGGGGGTGGCGACGCCCACCATCAGGTCCACGCCGTCGGCGATGAAGTCGGCGATGATCTGCTGCATCACGCTGCCGTCTAAGTTGCAGTTGTCTTCCTGAATCTCGAAGGTCACGCCCTTTTCAGCCTCGATCACGGCCAGCTGGGCGCGGATGTTGGCGATGATCTGGTTCAGGGAAGCGTCGTCCACGAAGTTGCAGATGCCGATTTTGAAGGCGGTTTTTTCCTCCGCCAGGGACGAAACGCAGAGGGACAGGGCCAGAACCAGGGCGAGGACCAGAGCGAAACACTTTTTCATTGCAGATACCTTCCTTTCAAATCCTTTTTAATTTGGGGAATGAAAAACGCCCCAACGCGCAGTCGCTCTGCGCGCTGAGGCGGAATTTCCGCGGTGCCACTCAGCTTCGCTTCCGGATAGGGAAGCAATCTCCGTCGCGTACCCATGATACGCGCCGCCCGGTAACGGGGACGGAACCCGTCGCTGCCTACTCGCTGTCTTTCGGAGCGCCCTCAGGAGTCCATTCATCCATCTGCCGCGCGCCGCCGTCCCACTATCGGCGGTTCCCTTTGCCGTGGCCCGGAAGGACTACTCTTCTCCCTCGCAGGTTTGATGGGGTTATCATACCTTCTTTTCTCCCCGGCTGTCAAGAGCGAAACTGTATTTGGAATGTTTTTCTTGCCGGACGGCCAGAGAGAGTTGGGAGTTGAGATTTATTTTGTTTAAACATTTGGAATCCTGAATGAGAAACTATATTATCTCCACTCTCAACTCTCCACTCTCAACTCTTTGCTCCGGACTCTGCACTCTGAACTCCGTTTTCCCCCCTTGACGTACCACGAAAATTGCTGTATCTTGTACAAAAAAGGGTAAAGGGGGCACCCAAAGATGTTGTTTATCGGGATCTGCGGGGCCAGCGGTTCGGGCAAAACCACCCTGGCGGACGAGCTGGTGCGGGATATGGGCGTGGACAGCGTGCTGATCAATCAGGACGCGTATTACACCGACCACTCCGACCTGACGTTTGAGGAGCGCGTTCATCTGAATTACGACGAGCCGGGCATCTTCGATCACGATTTGCTGTACAGCGATATTTGCGACCTGCTGGCGGGAAAACCCATCACCCGCAAGGCCTACGATTTCGCCCAGCACCGCCGGTGCGATACGGACGAGATCATTCATCCCGCCACGGTGGTGATCGTGGAGGGGATTCACGCTTTCTTCGATCCCCGGCTGCGGGAAAAAATGTTCCTGAAGCTGTATATCAACGTGGAGCCGGATATTTGCCTGCTGCGGCGCATCAGCCGGGACATCAAGGAGCGGGGCCGCCAAATCGACAACATCGGCGAGCAATACTTAGCCACCGTCAAGCCCATGTACGACCAGTACATCCGCAATTACATCCATTACGCCGACGTGGTGGTGATGAAGGGCGGCAAGGATACCCGCATCGTGCCCATTCTGGCGGGCTATCTGCAAAGTGTGCTGGCCAAGGGCGGAGAGGTATAATCCCTAAAAATCCGAAATATAGAATAGAAAGTGGAGGATGATTCCCATTTTCAAAAGATGATATAGGGATGATTCAGAGGGAAAGTGGGGAATAAATGCACAAAGCATATTCCTGCCTCCCGGGGGCACAATATTCCCGGGGCGGGGAGCGCGCCGCGAAAAGAAGCACGCTGCTGAATGCCCTGAGAGAGCCTGCCGGATGCGGCGCGCTCTCTTTTTTGCGCGCAAAAAAGAGAGCTGCCGCGGCGGCTCCCTGATAAAACCGAGAAACTTCCCTTACTGCGGGTCGATCACCTTTTCCACCAAATATTTCCCCCAGGCCAGCACCTCCCGGGTGTGGTTTTTCACCCAGAACCCGATTTCGGGACGGCAGGGGCTGCCGATGCCGTCGGCCTCCAAGCCCAGGTCGCGGGCCAGGGCCAGGGCGCGGGGCAGGTGGTAATCGCTGGTGATGACGGTCACGCGCTTCACGCTCTCCGGCAGCAGGGCCTTGGCGTTCAGTAGGTTTTGCCGGGTGTTGGTGGATGCGCATTCGGCGATCACGTCTTTTTCCGGCACGCCCTTTTCGATCAGCCATTCCCGCATGATTTTCCCTTCCGGGCCGGGTTCGCCTTCGCCCTGGCCGCCGGTGGTGACGATCAGGCGGGGATCGTCCCGGTAAGTATCCAGGGCGGCCCGGAGGCGCAGCTCCAATTGGGGGCTTAACTGCCCGTCGGCATACACCTGGCAGCCCAGCACGATCACGGCGTCGCTGCTTTCGCTCACGGCGGGGGGATTCACCTCCGCCAGGCACAGCGCGCCTAAGGCCAGGCCGAACAGCAGCACGCCGGCCAGTACCAGCAGCAGCGCCAAACGCATCAAACTCCTTCCGAGGGTACGCTTATTATTCATCATCGCATTCTCCGTTTTCCGCAGGATTTTCCCGGACGGGCAGCACCCGCAGGGGGCGGTCCGCCGCGAAGGCGTCTATTTCCTCCGGCACGCTCTCCCGCAGGGGAAGCGCCGCCGCCGCTCCGCCGCCGTCCAGCAGGTGATGGGCGTAGAAGCTGTAATCCCTGGCCCCGCTGATCACGATATGGTCGTACAGGCGGATGCCCATGCTTTCTACAATATGCTGAATTTCCCGGGTGATGCGCACGTCCTCCGGGGAGGGGGAGACCGAGCCGCTGGGATGATTGTGGCACAGCACCGCGCCCACGGCGTTGCGCCGAATCAGCTCCTGCACCACCTGCCGGGGCTGCACGCTCACCTCCGAGGGGGTGCCCTGGGAAAGGAGCGCCGCGGAAATCAGGTTCAGCTTGGCGTCTAAGCACAGCACGTAAAACCGTTCCACGTTCACGCCCAAAAACAGGGTGTGGCAATAGGCGGTCAAATCGCCGTAATTGCCTAAGCTCAGGCGGGGCTTCAGCTTTTCCTGCTGGTACATCCGAAACAGGGGCACCATGAGCGTGATCAGCGCGGCGGCCCGGGGGCCGACGCCCTCCACCTGGGTCAGCTCCGCCGCCGAGGCCTCCAATACCCCGCCAAAGGAACCGAAGCGCCTGATCAGCGCGTGGGCCAGGCCGTTGGTGTCCACCCGGGGCAGGGCGTAGGTCAAAAGCAGCTCCAGCGCTTCATGGGGCGCAAAGCCGTTCAGCCCTTCCTGTTCAAAGCGGCGGCGCAGCCGCTCCCGGTGTCCCGCGTGGTCCATTTCCCCTCACCCTTTCCCCGTTCAGCCAAAGTGTATCATTCTTTCAAAAAAAATGCAAGAAAACTCCGGCGCGCTTCGTTAATAGGCCGGGGCCACGAAGCAAATGTTTCAGTGGCGAAAGAAAATTGTCAAAAAATCGTAAACATTTTGAAAAAATCCCGCAAAAGGGGATTTTCAAGCGGCACACTCATGTAGTATAATGAGGATGCAGCGAACGCGCGAAGGGAGGGCGAATGGTTTGGCAGGTTTATGGAACCAGTTTCAGACCTTTTTATGGAATATCATCCACCGCCCCACGTGGATCGATTATATAGATATCCTCATTATCGCTTTTTTGATTTACCGGCTGGTGACCAGCACGCGGCAGACCCGGGCCATTCAGGTGTTAAAGGGCCTGGCCGTGATCATCGTGGCCAGCTATGCCAGCGAGCTGATGGGGCTGACCACCCTGAACTGGGTGCTGCGCAGTATTTTGAACAACGGCGTGATCGCCCTGATGATCCTGTTCCAGCCGGAATTGCGCAAGGCCTTAGAGCAAATCGGCCGCACCGCCAAGCTGGACCGGTCCACCCAGCGGGACGAAAGCCAGCGGGTGGTGGACGAGATCACCCAATGCCTGCTTAGGCTGTCCCGCCGCCGGGTGGGCGCGCTGATCGTGTTCGAGCAGCGCACGGGCTTAAAGGACATTACCGAATCCAGCGGCACGGAGATCGACTCCCTGATTTCCGCCCCGCTGCTGGAAAATATTTTTGAACCCAACACCCCCCTGCACGACGGCGCGGTGATCATTCGCGGCACGCGCATCGTGTCCGCCGCCTGCGTGCTGACGCTGAGCGAAAACAGCTCCATCAGCCGCGATTTGGGCACCCGCCACCGGGCGGGCCTTGGGGTGAGCGAGAATACCGACGCCCTGGTGCTGATCGTCAGCGAGGAAACGGGCATCATCAGCATGGCCCGGGGCGGCAGGCTCACCCGCTATTTGGACGCCGATTCCCTGCGCAAGATCTTAAGTGAAATGTACCACGAGGATCACTCCCGGCTCTGGCAATGGACCCACCGGGCGCGCGCGGCGAAAGGAGGCACGGCCAATGACGAATAACAGCGACGCGGCCCGCGTTCCCACGGAACAGGGCGGCGGGAACGCCGGAAACGCCGGAAAAACGGGAAAAAAGGATAAGATCATAAAACGCCTGCTCCATGTTTTTACCCATAATTGGGCATGGAAGCTGGGCAGTCTGGCGCTGGCCATTTCCCTGTGGGGCATCCTGATCAGCCAGGACACCTCCCTGCCCCGGACGAAGACGATTTCGGGGGTGCGCGTATCCGTTACCAACAGCTCCGCCCTGCGCTCCAACGGCTTTGTTGTGGTGGACGGGCTGGACAAGGTAAGCACCGTGAAGCTGCGGGTGAGCGTGCCCCAGAAAAATTATACCGCCGCTTCCGCTTCCAATTATACGGCCCGGCTGGATCTGAGCCAGATCCAGACCACCGGCGAACAGACGCTGAAAATCACCGCCAGCGCCGCCAATTCCAGCCAGTACGGCACGGTGCTGGAGGTGTACGACGCCGACGTGACCGTGACCGTGGAGGAATACAGCACCCTTTCCCAGGTGCCCGTGGAGGTGCGCCTCACCGGGGAGCTGCCGGAAAACTGCTACGGCGGCGCCCTGAACCGCAGCGCCGATTCGGTGGATATCAGCGGCCCCGCCTCCCTGGTGGGAAAGGCCGCCCGGTGCGTGGTGGAGTACGATCAGAGCAATCTGTCCCCCGAGCGCAGCCCCAACGCCGTCAGCCTGCCCTTCTATTTTGAGGACGCGGAGGGCAACGTGCTGGACGGAAGCAGCCTGACGGTGACGCCCCACGGGCAAAGTACGTCCATCCAGCGCATCACCGTGCGCCAGGAGGTCTATTATTTGGCGCGGGTGAAGGTGGGCACGGAAGCCCTGGTCACCGGCGAACCGGCGGAGGGCTATGCCGTGAGCAGCATCCGGGTGCTGCCCCAGACCGTCACTTTGGGCGGCAGCAAGGTGGTCATCGCCCCGTATATGACGGAGGACGCGGCGGTGTACCCCTATGACCAGGTGAATATCAGCGGCCAGAGCCGCACCGTGACCCAGCTGCTTTATCTGAACACGCCGGGCAACGTGGACTATATCAGCAATAACACCGTGCAGGTGATCGTGACCATTTTGCCCAAGGAATTTGTGAACATAGCGTCCGGCACGGGCAAGGACGCGGTGCAGAATCCATGAATACATTTGCCAATTCACTGTTTGCCGTGCTGTTCGGCTGGGCCAAGCGCCTGATCCGGCAGTTGTGGGACGATACCGTGTCCGGCCAGTTCAGCGGCTTTTTCATCTGGTTAGGGGATCACTGGGTATGGGTGGCGCTGGGCCTGATCCTGGGCTGCACGGTGATTGATTACCTCATTTGGCTGATCCGCTGGCGGCCCTATCTGCTGTGGCGCGCCTTTTTCCGGCGCGTGGGCCGGTTTTTCCGGGAGCAGAACAGACAGTTCGAGAAGGGCTACCAAAGCAGCGTGGATATTCGCCTGAACCCGGAGCGGGAGGCGGAAACCCCGGCGGAGGAACCGGAAACGCCCGCGGAGGAGAGCTGGATCCCGGAAGTCTGGAGCCAGCCTCAGCCTCAGCCCCCGGCCGAAGAAACGCCCCGGACCGCCCCCGTGTTTTCCGCCCCCGAGGGAAGGGAACCCCGGACGCGGCAGTTCACCCCGCCCCAGGGGTATGAAGCGCCGCCGATGGTGGCGGGTCCCAAGCCTGTGGCAGGCTCCTTCGCGGTGGAAATGCCCGCCCCGCGCCGCCGCCGCCGTGCCGAACGGTACGAACGCCGCCGCAGGGAATGGCGTTCCCGCCTGATCAACGGCGACGGGTCGGATTACGAAATGCTGGACGGCCTGCCCCCGGCGGTGGACCGGGAGGCGGCGTTCCATAAGCCGGTGTATCCCCAGCAGAACCGAGATGGGGAAGACGCTTATTCCGCATGGCGGCCGGATCAGGTTGACCCCAAGAATGGATGAAAATCATGCGTATGGATGAAATTGGATTTCCGGAAGGCTGGATCGAGCAGCTTCGCCCCCTGCTGGGGGATGCGCTGCCCGATTTTTTGCGTGCGCTGAACAACGGCGCGCCCCTGCGGGGCGTACGCACACGGAAGGGCGTGGCGCCGCCCGCGGAGGCGGGGGAAAAAGTGCCTTGGGCAATGGACGCCTATTATCTGCCCTTGGATTCCGACGCCGGAGCCAGGCCAGCTCACGAGGCGGGGGCCTGGTACATCCAGGAACCCAGCGCCATGACCCCGGCGGCGGCCCTGCAGCCCCAGCCGGGGGAAAGGGTGCTGGATTTGTGCGCCGCCCCCGGCGGAAAAAGCACCCAATTGGCCGCCATGCTGGCGGGGGAAGGGCTGCTGGTGTGCAACGAGCCGGTGCCGGGGCGTGCCCAGGTGCTTTCCCGGAATCTGGAAAGGATGGGCGTGAAAAACGCCGTGGCCGTGAGCGCCCTGCCGGAGGAATTAAGTCCCCGGTGGCAAGGCTTTTTCGATAAAATCCTGGTGGACGCCCCCTGCTCCGGGGAGGGTATGTTCCGCCGCCATCCCGAAACCCGGGAGGAATGGACGGCGGCGGCCCCGGCGGGCTGCGCCGGGCGGCAATCCCATATCCTGCGTCACGCCGCCATGATGCTCCGCCCCGGCGGCAGGCTGGCGTACAGCACCTGCACCTTCAACTCTGCGGAGAACGAAGGGGTCATCGAGGCGTTTTTACAGGAGCATCCCGATTTTCATTTGGTGCCCTTTTCCTTGCCGGGCCTGACCCCGTGCGGCGGCATGGTTCGGGTGTGGCCCCATTTGGTCGAGGGCGAGGGGCACTTCGCCGCCCTGCTGGAAAAGGACGGGGACGCGCCAAAAAAGCAGGCCGTTTCCAGCCTGCCAGCGCCCGGAAAGCAGGAAATCGCCCTGGCCCAGGCTTTTTTACAGGAGCATATTGCGGAAAAAATCGCCCCCAACGCGGCGTTCGCGGGCAAAGTTTGCGCTGCGCCGGAGGAACTGCCGCCCCTGAAAGGGGTGCGGGTGCTGCGGCTGGGCCTGCAAATCGGGGAAGTGAAGGGCAAAATCTTCCTGCCCGACCACGCCCTGGCCCTGGCCTGCCCTTCCCTGCGCACTGTCCCCGTCACCGAAGAGCAGGCACGGCTATATCAGGCGGGGCAGGTACTCCCCGTGGACGAATCCCTGCGGGGCTTTTACACCCCCACCCTGAACGGCCTGAATTTGGGCTGGGGCAAGGCGTCCGAAGGGCAGCTCAAGAATCATTATCCCAAGGGGCTGAGAAAGAGTATTGAAACGAGGCAGGGGGCTTCTTCAGCCCCGGTAGTCCTTACTTAGCGATAAAAATGTGATCTTAGTCCAGTTTACCGACAAAGCGGTAAAAAATCTCGATTTCCTGATCTTTGAGGCCCGGTGAGCTTTTCACCGGCTCATGGATCAGGATT
>JAFSNT010000067.1 GCA_017443295.1 Clostridia bacterium | reverse complement strand
TCGTAGGCCATTTCGCCGGTGGCGTAGCCCAGATCGTAGTAGCTGATGGACAGGGTGGCCACGCCGCACCCGGCGCACAGGCCCTCTTCACCGGCGATGACGGGCTTTTTCGCGGGTTCCACCACGTTGCGGATGGCTTCGGTGCAGGAAGCGGCGGTGTTGTCGGTGGGGATATAGATCACGTCGCAGCCGTCGCAGGCATTCTGGGCCACGGAAGCCACGTCGTTGGAATCGGCGAAGGTGAATTCAACGCAGGTATAGCCCATTTCGGTAAGATACTCGGTGATCACGTCCGCCTGATACTTGGAGTTGGGTTCGGCGGAGCAGTAGAGCAGACCCACCTTCTTGGCGTCGGGGAACAGCTCGTGCAGCATGGCGGCCTGCTGTTCCAGGGGGACCAGGTCGGAGGTGCCGGACACGTTGAAGCCGGTGGCGCCGTTCCAGTTATCAATATCCAGGGCGGTGGCGTAGTCCGTCACGCTGGTGCCGAGGATCGGGATATCGCCGGTGCCGGCCACGGCGGCCTGCAGGGCGGGGGTGGCGTTGGCCATGATCAGGTCAACACTGTTGGATACAAAGGTGTTCACGATGGTGGAGCAGGTGTTGGAATCGCCGGAAGCGTTCTGCACGTCGAAGGTGACGGCGTCGCCAAGCTTGTCCTTCAAGGCGTCCATAAAGCCCTGGGTGGCGGCGTCCAGCGCCACGTGCTGCACCAGCTGGCAAACGCCCACGCGATAGGTTTCCTCCGCCACGGCGCAGCAGGCGCCGAGACAAAGCAGAGCGGCGAGCAGGAGAGCGATGATTTTCTTCATGATAATTTTCCTCCTAAAAAATTTTTATCAAAAAGGCGGCCCCTTCCTCTGAAAGAGCCGCCTTCATGAACGCAGGCGTATCTCTCACAGACGCGGGTGGGAAAGATAATAAAAGAAAAAGCGCAGGCCGTCGGTAAATCGCGCCGCGCTGTTAAAGGCAAAGAAAGAAGACATACCGCACACGGCGGCACGCGGGGTACAGGACTGCCGAACGAAATTCTGCTTCACGCCGTACCCACCGCCTTTCTTCCAAATCACGCGACCCATTATAATCACCGTTCAATGAGATGTCAAGAAACGCGGCGGGTAAATACAATTTCAGAACACTTCCGCCGCCAAAGCATTGTCAATCCATCATTTTCCAGCATTTTCTTTCGCGGAAATTGCAAAAACTTCTTGTGCAATGCGCTCTTTTCCGCTATAATGTATACGTCATGGTTTACACACACAGGATATATTTTCCAAGCATCCTTGCCCGGAAGAATTCCGTGCGGTCAGGAGTGATATAAAAAATGAAAAAACCGTCAACGCGGCTGCTGTGCGTTTTGCTCGCGCTGATAAATCTACGCTGTTTCGCCGGCGTCGGCGCGGCGGAGGCAGGAAAGGCGGTCCGGGTAGGGTGGTACGAATCCTCCTACAACATGATGGATCAGTCCGGCCGCCGCACCGGCTACGCCTATGAGTATCAGCTGAAGCTGTCCGCCTATACCGGCTGGAGCTACGAGTACGTCCACGGCAGCTGGGCGGAGCTGATGCAGATGCTCATCCGGGGCGATATCGACATGATGAGCGACGTTTCCTACACCCCGGAGCGGGCGGAGCTGATGTTTTTCCCCGACCTGGCCATGGGGACGGAGGAATACTATGTGTTCATCGCGCCCGGCAAGGAGGGCATCACGCCGGGGGTCGCTTCTTCCCTGAACGGAAAAAAGATCGGCGCGAACAAGAGCAGCATCCAGGTTGATTTCTTCCGGGACTGGGCGCGGGCCAACGGCATTCAGGCGGAGCTGGTCGAGGTGGTATGCTCCGAGGACGAATCGCTGCAAATGATGGAAAGCGGCGAGCTGGACGCTTACGTGACGGTGGATTCCTTTGTGGATCCCTCCCGGGCGGTGCCGGTATACAAGATCGGCTCCTCCGATTTCTATTTCGCCGTGAGCAAAACCCGCCCCGACCTTTTGGCCGACCTGAATATGGGCATGAGCCGCATTCATGAGGAAAACCGCTACTACAATCAGCAGCTGTACGAACGGTTTATCCGGCGGTCGGGGGCCAACGCGTTCCTGACAAACAACGAGGTCAATTGGCTTTCCCAGCACGGCGCCATCCGGGTGGGCTATCAGGACAATTATTTGGCCTTCTGCGCCCGGGATCAGGAAACGGGCGAGCTGACCGGGGCCATCAAGGATTATTTGGAGTACGCCTCCACCTGCATCGCCAACGTACAATTGAATTTTGAGGCCGTCTGCTATCCCACCGCCTCCGCCGCCATGGAGGCCTTAAGGCGCGGGGAAGTGGACTGCGTGTTCCCGGCCAACCTAAGCGGCTACGACGGGGAACAGCTGGGCGCGGTCATTTCGCCCCCCGTGGTCAACTCGGAGGTATACGCGGTGGTGCGCCTGTCGGATCAGAGCATCTTCCGCAAGCGGGATCATGTGATCGTGGCGGTCAATCAGGGCAATCCCAATTATGACGCTTTCCTGGCTGAGCATTTTCCCGGCTGGCGGAAGGTGTATTACGCCAACACCGACGAATGCCTGAAGGCCGTGGCCGAGGGCGTGGCGGACTGCGTGCTGGTGAGCAACTACCGCTACAACAACATCGCCCGGCAGTGCGAACGCTACCGCCTCACCAATCTGTCCACCGGCGTGGGCATGGATTACTGCTTCGCCATCCGCAAGGGGCAGACGGAGCTGTTTTCCATCCTGACGAAGACCGTGGAACTGGTGCCGGATTCCGCCATCAATTCCGCCCTGACCTACTACATCACCGAGGATTCCAAGCTGTCCTTCACGGACGTGATCGTGGATAACCTTTCCACCGTGATGAGCATTGTGTTCGTGGTGGTGCTGGTGATCCTGTTCTTGCTGATCCAGAACATGCGGGCGGTGCGGAAGGCCAAAAAACTGATTTCCGCCACGGAAACCGACGAAATGACCGGCCTGTACAACCGCGGCTTTTTCTTCCAATACGTAAGCCGCATGTTCCGTGAGCATCCGGATACGGCCATGGACGCCATCGTGGTGGATATTGAGCAGTTCCATTCCATCAACGCCCTGAACGGGCGGGATTTCGGCGATCAGGTGCTGCGCGCCTTAGGCGGCGAGATTCACGCCGTTTCAAAGGAGATCGGCGGCATCGCGGGCAGGTTCGAGGCGGATCGGTTCGATATCTACTGCCGCCACCTGGAGGACTACGCCCCCATTTTTGAACGCCTCCAGAAGAAGCTGGATGAATTGGCCCCCAACGCCAACATTCAGCTGCGCATGGGCGTGATGGCCTGGCAGGGGAAAACGGAACCCGTTCAGCAGTTTGATATGGCCAGCACCGCGTGCAGCATGGCCCGGGGGCACTACAAGGAACACCTGATCGTGTTCGACGAAAAGATCCGCCAGCGCGAAATATATGAACAGCGGCTGGTGAACGATTTAAAGCGGGCGCTTAACGGCTACGAATTTGAGGTCTATTATCAGCCCAAATACGATATTCAGGTCAATCCGCCCAAGCTGGTCAGCGCGGAGGCGCTGGTGCGGTGGCGTCACCCCGAATTGGGCATGATCGCCCCGGACGAATTCATTCCCCTGTTTGAGAGGAACGGAAAGATCAGCGAAGTGGATAAATACGTGTGGGGCGAGGCGGCCCGGCAGGTCATGCGCTGGCGGGAGCAGTACGGCGTAACGATTCCCGTTTCGGTGAACCTGTCCCGGGTGGACGTGTTCGACCCCACCCTGGAACAAACGCTGGACAAAATTCTGATCCTGAACGGCCTGAACCACAGCGACCTCAAGCTGGAAGTGACCGAATCCGCCTACACCGAAAACGCCGAGCAGGTGATCCAGGTGGTGGAGGGCCTGCGCCGGAAGGGCTACATGGTGGAAATGGACGACTTCGGCACCGGCTATTCATCCCTGAACATGCTGTCCGCCATGCCCATCGACGTGCTGAAAATGGACAAGGCCTTCATCCAGAATATCGAGCATGACGAAAAGGACGCCCAGCTCGTGTCGCTGATCATCAACATCGCCAAGAGCCTGAAAATCCCCGTGGTGGCCGAGGGCGTGGAAACCGAAACGCAAATGCAGCTGCTCAAAAAGTTAGGCTGCGCCATCGTGCAGGGCTATTACTTCTCCCGCCCGCTCCATGCCGCGGACTTTGAAAACCTGTTTATCCGGAACACGCAGCCGTTAAGCGAATGAGGAATGAGGACGAAAAAAGTGAAAAGTGAAAAGTGGAAAGTGAAAATTTGAATTGTCAGCGCCTGTCTGACGGCAGTTATCACGGCTATTTAGATTTCCACTTTTCACTCTCCACTTTTCACTTTCTGATCAAAAACACCCGTTGATGGACGCAAAAAAACCCTCTTGGGAACGCCAAATAATTTTGGGGGGGGGTAGAAACGATGAGCCAAAATCTTAAAGAACAGCAGGGCCTTCGTCCCGGCTTTACGCCGCTGGGCATATGGGCTTTTTCCATCGGCACCAGCATCGGCTGGGGGTCCTTCATCGTCACCTGCAACACGTATCTGCAAAAATCCGGCGTGCTGGGCACGGCCTTCGGCATGCTGCTTGGCATGGCGGTCATTTTGGTGATCACCTGGAATTTGCAGTACATGATCCGCACCAAGCCGGACGCGGGCGGCATTTACGCCTTTGAAAAGCGCGTCGGGGGAAAGGATCTTGGGTTCCTGGCGGCGTGGTTTGTGCTGCTGACGTATTTGGCGATTCTGTGGGCCAACATTACCTCCCTTCCGCTGTTCGCCCGGTTTTTCTTAGGCAGCGCCTTCCATTTCGGCTTCCATTACCGCATTTTCGGCTATGAGGTGTGGTTTGGGGAAGCGCTGCTCTCCATCTGCGCCCTGGTGATCATCGGGCTGCTCTGTTCCCGCTCCTCCCGCCTGCCCAACCGCATCATGGTGGCGGCGGCCGGGGTGTTTACCCTTGGCTTTACCGTCTGCGCCATCATCGCCCTGTTCCGGCATGAAAGCGCGTTAAGCTATTCCCCCCTGTATAACGAAGGCTCCGGCGCCTTTGCCCAGATCGTGCGCATCGCCGCCATTTCGCCCTGGGCCTTCATCGGCTTTGAAAACGTGTCCCATTTTTCCGAGGAATACGATTTTCCCGTCAAGCGGGTGCGCCGGATTTTGATCTGGTCCGTGGTGATCACCACCCTGCTGTATCTGTTCGTTTCCCTGCTGTCCGTTTCCGCTTATCCGCCGGAATACGAAAGCTGGCTTGCCTACATTCAGGACATGGGCAATTTGCAAGGCATCAAGGCCGTGCCCGCGTTCTATGCCGCCGAGCATTATTTGGGCCAGGCGGGCGTCACCGTGCTGATGCTGGCGCTCTTCGGCGTGATTTTGACCAGCCTCATCGGCAACATGCTGGCCCTCAGCCGCCTTTTGTACGCGGCGGGCCGGGAGGGCGAAGCGCCCAAGTCCCTGGCCAAGCTCAACGATCGCGGCATTCCCCGGAACGCCATCTATGCCATCGTGGCGATTTCCGTGCTGATTCCTTTCCTTGGCCGTACCGCCATCGGCTGGATCGTGGACGTGACCACCTTAGGCGCCACCCTGATCTACGGCATGATCTCCCACGCGGTTTACAAGCACGCCCGGGACAACGGCGTGAAACGGGAACAGTATACCGGCATATTGGGCCTTGCGCTCATGGGCGTGTTCATGATGCTGCTTTTGATCCCCGGCCTGCTTCCCTTCCATGCCATGGAAACGGTGTCCTACGCGCTGTTCATCGTGTGGGCGGTGGGGGGCCTGGTTTACTTCCGGGTGCTGATCCGAAAGGATAAAAGCCGGAGCTTCGGCCAGCAGCGCATGGTGGTGTGGGTGATCCTGCTGGTGCTCATGCTGTTCGCCTCCATGATGTGGGTGTCCAGAGCCACGGAAAACGCCGCCAACACGGCTGTGGAGCGCATCTTTGAATACCACCAGAGCCACCCCGAACACGATACGGAAGAGCGAGCTATCGAGGAGCGGGAAACGTATCTCCATGAACAGGCGAGTCAGGTCACCAAAACCAACACCCTGTATACCATCGTATCCTTGGGCCTGTTCGTCATCTCCACGGGCATCATGCTGAACAACTACAAGGACACGCGGGAGCTTGGGGAAAAGCTGACGGCGGCGGAGGCGGAGGCGGAAGCGGCGCGGAAGATCGCCGAGCTGAAAGCGTCCATTACGGCGCTGCTGAACAACATGCCCGCCATGAGCTTTTCCAAGGACGCGGAAACGGGGGCTTATCTGGCCTGCAACCAGGCCTTCGCGGAGTACGCCCATAAGGCGAACCCGGAGGGGGTGGTGGGCCTGACCGACGCGGAGATTTTTGACGCGGAAACGGCCCGGCACTTTATGGACGACGACCGCATGGCCCTTTCCATGGATCATCCTTACGTGTTCTTTGAGGACGTGCCGGACGCGGCGGGCAACCAGAAGCAGTTCCAGACCACCAAGCTGAAATATACGGACGATTCCGGGCGGCTGTGCCTGCTGGGCATGTGCGAGGACATTACGGACAAGGTGCGCATGCAGAAGGAAAACGTATCCACCAGGGAAGCCTACGAAAAGGCCCGCAGCGCCGGTCTCGTTTATACACGCATCGCCCAGGCCCTGGCCCGGGGCTACGCCGATCTGTTCTACGTGAACCTGGAAACCGAGGAATTTATCGAATACGCCACGGACGTCGAAAACGGCATGCTGAACGAGTGTACACGGGGCGACGGTTTCTTTGAAAAGTGCAGGGTGAACGCCGATCAATTGATCTACGCCGACGACCGGTCGGCCTTTGTGCAGGCCATGAACCGGGAAACGCTGCTGGACGCCCTGGAACGCAATAAAACCTTCATCATGACCTACCGGCAATTGCTGAACGGCAAGCCCACCTATGTGACCATGAAGGTTTCCCATATGGAGGACGACCACCGCTTCATCGTGATCGGCGTGTCCGACGTGGACGAGCAGGTGAAGCAGCAGCGCGAGGCGGAACGCATGGAGGAGGAGCGCATCGCCTACGGACGTCTCAACGCCCTGTCCGGCGATTTGATGTGCGCCTTTATCGTGGTGCCCGAAACGGGCCGCTACCGCCAGTACAGCGCGGCTTCGATGTATGACGGCTTTGGCCTGCCCCAGGAGGGCGAGGACTTCTTCACCGTCATGCGCGATTTGAGCGCCCAGTTCGTCTGCCCGGAGGACGTGGCCCGGTTCCGCTCCCTGTTCACCCGGGAGGGCGTGCTTGCGGCCATTGAGCGCAGCGGCATTTTCTCCCTGAGCTACCGCCTGAAATTAGGCGATAAGCTGAATTATGTGCAGATCAAGGCCGCCATGGTGCAGGAAAACGAGGGCGCGCGGCTGATCGTGGGCATCAACGACGTGGATTCCTCCGTGCGGCAGGAGGAAGTATACGCCCGCCGTCTGGCCCAGGCCAAGAACATGGCCAACATCGACGCCCTGACCGGCGTCAAGAACAAGCACGCTTTCTTAGAGGCGGAGGAAAAGCTGAACCTCCAGATCGAGGAAGGAATGCCGCCTGAATTTGCCGTGATCGTGCTGGACGTGAACGACCTAAAGAAGGTCAACGATACCGAAGGCCATCAGGCGGGCGACCAGTACCTGCGCGACGCGTGCAAGTTCATCTGCAATATCTTTAAGCACAGCCCCGTGTTCCGCGTAGGCGGCGACGAGTTCGCGGTCATTTCCCAGGGCAGCGATTACCTGAGCATCGAAGAGCTGATCGGCAAAGTGAACGATCATAACGCCAAAGCCCTCCGCGGCGGCGGCATCGTGATCGCCTGCGGCATGGCCAAGTACGATCAGGACGACTGCGTGGCCGCCGTGTACGAGCGCGCCGATCAGAACATGTACGAAAACAAGAGCAACCTGAAAGCGGGGAAGAAGTAAAGAAAGGGTTCCATGGAGGCTTTGCCTCCATACCTCCACCAGGGGATTGAATATCCGCAGGCTCAATAGTCGCAACTCCCCTTCAAGGGGAGATTGCTCCTTTTCGCCTGATCTCAGCCCTGACATGATATCCGCCACTGGCGGATGTCAGGGCTTCGTCCCTGGACCCCACTCCTGCGGATATTACTTGACACGGCAAAATTACAACTTCCCGCTGCTGCTTGAAAACACGGTTATGTCTGTTGCCGTTACGCTTCTGGTCCGGCGGCTGAAAGCCGCCAGCCCGGATGCAAAGCATCCGGGGAAAGCCGAAGAATAATTCCCATGGGAAAGCGAGCTTTCCCTGGGAATTTTTTTGGCTTTCTATGGGCCAGAAGCCCCTATCTTTCGTTTCTCCTTTCGACAGGCGCATATTGTTTATTTTTTCTCGTTTGTTGATCGCCGGGTGGGGTGCAGGTGATCATCCCCTGCCGCGGGTCTGGGCGCGCGGAGCGCCCAGGGTTCTTGAAATAGTTTACTTTCGCGACTGTTTTCTCTTGCCTTTTGGAAGTTAATTGGATATAATGTTGCAAGCGTCACATGGACGCGCAATTGAAGTATGTTTTTTTAGGAGGTTGAGCGTATGGAGAACGAGAACGCACGCACCAATTTTATTTGGGACGCCATTGATCAGGATTTGAGGGAAGGGCGCGCTCAGCAGGTGCATACCCGTTTTCCGCCTGAACCTAACGGCTATCCCCACATCGGCCACTGCAAAGCGCTGGTGACGGACTTCGGCACGGCGGAAAAGTACGGCGGCCTGTGCAACCTGCGTTTTGACGATACCAACCCCGCCAAGGAAGACAACGAATACGCCGAGGCCATCAAGCGGGATATCGAATGGTTAGGCTTCCATTGGACGGGCGGCCTGTTCTTTGCCAGCGATTATTATCAGCGGCTGTACGATATCGCCGAGGATTTCATCAAGCGGGGCCTGGCCTATGTGGACGAGCTTTCCGCCGAGGAAATGCGCGAATATCGCGGCACCCTGACCACGCCGGGCAAGAATTCCCCCTGGCGGGAGCGGCCCTGGGAAGAAAGCCTCGATTTGTTCCGGCGCATGAAGGCCGGGGAGTTCCCGGAGGGCCGGTATATCCTGCGCGCCAAGATCGACATGGCAAGCCCCAACATGAACATGCGGGACCCCGCTATGTACCGCATCCTGTATAAGGAACACTGGCGCACGGGGAACACCTGGTGCATCTATCCCATGTACGATTTCGCCCATCCCCTGTCCGACGCCTTCGAGGGCATTACCTTCTCCCTGTGCTCCCTGGAATTTGAGGATCATCGGCCCCTGTACGACTGGTTCGTGGAAAAGGCGGGCTTCCGGGCGGGGGACGGCCAGGGCTACTTCGGCCCCCGGCAGATTGAGTTCGCGCGCCTCAACATCACCCGTACCGTCATGAGCAAGCGCCACCTGCGCCGTCTGGTGGAGGAAGGGTTCGTGTCCGGCTGGGACGATCCCCGCATGCCCACCCTGACCGCCATGCGCCGCAGGGGCTATCCCGGCAGCGCCATCCGCGCGTTCGTGGAGCAGGTGGGACTTGCCAAAGCCGATTCCACCGTGGACGTGCAGATGCTGGACGCCTGCGTGCGGGACGCTTTGGGCGATTCCGCGCCCCGGGTGATGGCGGTGCTGAATCCCGTGAAGGTGGTGTTCACCAACGTGCCGGACGGCTGGACGGATACCCTGAAAATGGAAAACCATCCCGATCATCCCGAGTTGGGCGAGCGGGAAGTGACCATCAGCAAGGAAATCTGGATCGAACGGGAAGACTTTGAAGAAGTGCCCCCCAAGAAGTTCTTCCGCTTAAAGCCCGACGGCGAAGTGCGCTTGAAGGGCGCGTACATCATCAAGTGTGAAAACGTGGTGAAGAACGATAAGGGGGAGATCGAGCGCATCGAGTGCAGCATCGACCTTTCTTCCCGTTCCGGCAGCGAGGGGGCCAACCGCAAGGTGAAGGGCACCATCCATTGGGTGGACGCCAACGACTGCGCCGCGTTTGAAGCCCGGCTGTACGATCAGCTGATGACCGAGGAATGGGACACCGCCGCCGCCGAGGACAAGAAGGACGTGACGGCCTTCGTAAACCCCGATTCTTTGCAGACCGTCAGCGGCTACTGCGAGCACACCCTGGTTTCCGCCAACGTGGGGGACACCTTCCAGTTCCTGCGTATGGGCTACTTCTGCAAGGACAAGGATTCCACGGAAGAAAAGAGCGTGTATAACCGCGTTGTCAGCTTGAAAGACAGCTATAAACCCCAGAAGTAATATAAATAGTAACTATCAGTTCTGTTTGGATTATTTGGATTTGCTGGTTGATCGACCGTAGGGGCGGATAATATCCGCCCGCCCCACGAGGGATGATGGTTTTGCTGGATTTTCAAGCGGTCACAACATCCAGGTATTGCGGGCGGATAATATCCGCCCCTACAGTCTTTTGCCTAACAAATTCTGATATACCATACTTGACTGAATCCTTACAAAATAATATTTGTTATAATCATTTGGAGGAATTGCAATGACACAAGTTCGCACCCGCTTTGCCCCGTCGCCTACGGGCTTTATGCACTTAGGCGGCGTGCGCACGGCGCTGTACGCATATCTGTTCGCCAAGAAGAACGGCGGCAAATTCATTCTCCGCATTGAGGACACCGACCAGGAGAGGTTCGTTCCGGGCGCGACGGAAGTCATTTATGATACGCTGCGGGACTGCGGGATCATTTGGGACGAGGGCCCGGACGTGGGCGGCGATTTCGGCCCCTATATCCAGAGCGAGCGCAAAGATCTGTACCTCCCCTACGCCAAAGAGCTGGTGGAAAAGGGCGCGGCGTACTACTGCTTCTGCACCAAGGAAGAGATCGACGAGCGCCGGGCGGCGGCGGAAGCCAGGGGCGAGGTGTTCAAGTACGACAAGCACTGCCTGAACCTGTCCAAGGAGGAAGTGCAGGCCAAATTGGACGCGGGCGTGCCCTACGTGATCCGCATGAACGCCCCCACGGACGGCACTTCCACGTATAACGACCTGGTTTTCGGCGAAATGAGCTTTCCAAACAGCGACTGTATGGACGATATGGTGCTGATCAAGCAGGACGGCATGCCCACCTATAACTTCGCCAACGTGATCGACGACCATCTCATGGGCATCACTCACGTGATCCGCGGCATGGAGTATTTGAGTTCCACCCCTCGGTACAATTTCCTGTACAGCGCTTTCGGCTGGGAAATTCCCCAGTATATCCACCTGACCACCGTCATGCGGGACGCCCAGCATAAGCTTTCCAAGCGGGACGGGGATGCCTATTACAGCGATTTCATCAACAAGGGCTTTTTGAAGGAAGCGCTGGTCAATTATCTGGCCCTGGTGGGCTGGAACCCCGGCACCGATCAGGAATTCTTCACCATGGACGAGCTGGTGGAAGCCTTCGACGTGAAGCACCTGAACAAGTCCCCCGGCATTTTCGACGTGACCAAGTTAGAGTGGATGAACAGCCAGTACGTGGCGAAAATGGATTTCGACAAGTACCTGGAAATGGCGGCGCCCTGGTTTGACAAGGCGCTGGCGGACAAGGGCATGGATTACCGCCGCTTGGCGGAGCTGATGCAGAGCCGCACGGACATTTTCAGCCGCATCCCGGAGAAAATCGCTTTCCTGGCCGATATGCCGGAGTACGACACCGCCATTTTCTTCAACAAGAAGCAAAAGAGCGACGAGAGCGTGGCCAGGGAAGTGCTGCCCCTGCTGCTTCCCGTGCTGGAGGGCGTGTCCGACTGGACGGAAGCGAACATCCACGACGCGGTGATGGCGAAAATCCCGGAGTGGGGCAAAAAGAACGGCGCGGTGCTGTGGCCCATGCGCATCGCCATTTCCGGCCAGGAAAGTACCCCCGGCGGCGCGTTTGAAATCGCCTACCTGCTGGGCAAGGACGAGACGCTGAACCGCATGCGCAAATCCCTGGATAAACTGGCGGCCAAGTAAACAAAAACCCCAAACGGATAGCTCCCGGGCTGTCCGTTTTTTTCTTGTGATTTCCCCTTGGATATGATAGAATAAAAACGCGGCGGAGGGTTTTCCGTGAGAACGGGTCCGCGCGCCGCTTCACCATGGAAGAAAACGGGAACAGGAAATATGATGGAGAACCTGAAAAAAGTTAAAAACATGTTCGCCAGTCCGGCCCTGCGGGCAATTTTCAAATGGAGCAGGCCGGTGCGCGGGGCGGTGGTTCTGATCAGCGCCATCGGCGTGATCACGTCCCTGATGTCCTTAGGCGTGACGATGGTGACAAAAGCGCTGATCGACGGGGCCACCTCCGGCAGCAGTAGCGCCCTGTGGATGTACGGCGCTTTGCTTGTGGCGCTGATCGCGGCGGAGCGGTTTTTGAGCATATGGAGTTCGGCGGTCAATCTGAAGGCTTCCGCCGGGCTGCAAAAGCATATGCAGAGCATGGTGACGGAAGCCATTTTGGGCAAGCAGTACGCTTCTTTAAAGGGCTTTCACAGCGGCGAGCTGGTGAACCGCATTTTTTCGGACGTGTCCGTGGTAAAGGGCGGCATATTGAGCATGCTGCCCATGATCCTTAGGCTTGCCGTATCCTTTATCGGCGCGGCGGCGATCCTCATTTCCATGGACTGGCGGTTTGTGCCGGTGCTGATCGTTACGTCGTGCTTGGGCGTGATCTTTTCGCTGGTTTTTCGGGAACCCATGAAGAAGCGCCATAAGCGCATGCAGGAGGCGGAGGACGCGCTGCACGCCTCCACCCAGGAAACGGTGGAAAACATTCGGGTGGTCAAGGCCTCCGCTTCGGAAAAGCGGGCGCTGAATACCATGAACGAGCGGCGGGATCATCTGGCCAAGGAGCAGGTGCGCAACGGAAAGCTTTCCATCGCCATGAACAGCGGCATGGGGGCCATGTTCGATATTTCCTGGCTGGTGTGCAACCTGTGGGGCTGCGTGAAGATCTATCACGGCTCGTTTACCTACGGTTCCCTGGCCGCCCTGATCCAATTGGTGGGCCGCATCCAGTCGCCCATCGCCAGCGCTGTGTCCCTGGTTAGCCGGATTTACGGCGTGATCGCCTCGGCGGAAAGGCTCTTGGACGTGGTGGGCCTGCCGGACGAGGAAGCGGGCACGGCGCTGGAAACCTTCGACGAAATCCGGCTGGAAAACGTGTGCTTCCGGTACGGCGACGGCCTGGAGGACGTGCTGCAAAACGTACACGGCGTGATACGGCGTGGCAATTTCGTGGCCCTGACGGGCATCAGCGGCGGGGGAAAGACCAGCCTGTTTCAGCTTTTGATGGGCATTTACAAGCCCACGGAGGGACAGGTGACCTTCGTATCGGGCGAGCTTGCGGTGCCGGCCAGCCGGGGCACAAGAAAGCTGTTCGCTTACGTGCCCCAGGGAAACATGCTCTTTTCCGGCACTCTGCGCGATAACCTGACCATGTTCACCGATCACGCCACGGACGCGGAAATCAGCGCGGCGATCAAAGCCGCCTGTCTGGAAGAGCTGGTGGCGGAAATTGGGCTGGACGCGGTGCTGGGGGAAAGGGGCGTTGGCCTGTCCGAGGGCCAGGGCCAGCGGGTGGCGGTGGCACGGGCGCTGCTATCCAAAGCGCCCATCCTGCTGCTGGACGAATCCACCAGCGCCCTGGACGAAATCACGGAAGCCCAGATGCTAAAAAACATTTCCGCCATGCGGGACAAAACCTGCATCATCGTGACGCACCGGC
This sequence comes from Clostridia bacterium, assembly GCA_017443295.1. Classification (GTDB taxonomy): domain Bacteria; phylum Bacillota; class Clostridia; order Christensenellales; family Aristaeellaceae; genus RUG563. Next base: position 3,475 of record JAFSNT010000067.1, on the reverse strand, counting down.
AGGCGGCGCTGGCGATTTGCGATTACACGCTTCATATTTCCGACGGACATTTGATGCGGATTGAGGGGACTGCGTTATTATGAAAATCATCGTGATCGGGGACGTGCATGGATGCAGCGCGGCGCTGAACGCCATGCTGAAAAAAGTGGAGCCGGGCAGGGAAGATACGCTGGTCATGTTAGGCGATTTGTTCGACCGGGGGCCGGATTCCTTCGGCGTGTTTGAAACGGTGCAAAGGCTGGCCGACGAAATGGGGGAAAGGTTCGTTCTCCTGCGGGGCAACCACGAGGATTATTTGCTCCAGACCAAGCTGTCCTTCACCCAAAAGCTCATGTGGGACAAGGTGGGCCGGGGCGATACGGTGAAAAGCTTTAAAGCCCACGGCGGCAAAATGGAGGACGCCGTTCCCTGGATCAAGGAGCATTGCCGCCTGTTTTGGCGGGGCGAAGGCGTCCAGTGCGTTCACGCCGGGCTGCTCATGGACCCGCTGGAGGTGAACGACACGCATACGCTGATCCACGACCATCATATCGCCCTGCGGAACGCCTACGACGGCCCCCTGACCATCGTGGGCCATATCGCCCTGGAATCGCCCGTCTGGTTCAAGGGGGACCGGGAAAACGTGGAAAAGCTGCCCTACGGCGAATGGACGGAGCTGCCGAAGCGCGGCGTCATCTGCATCGACACCGGCTGCGGCAAGGGCGGCTGCCTGACGGCCATGGTGATCGAGGACGGGAAATACAAGCTGGAAGGCGCGGCGAGCTGAAAAGCGCACAAAAAAAGGGCGTTTGAAAGCCCTTTTTTTATTCCTCGGAAGAAACCCGGAACGGCCCGGAGGCTTCGCGGGTGATGAGCATGCAGTCCCCGAAGGAGAAGAAGCGGTATTCCTTTTCCACCGCCTCCCGGTAAACGGAAAGGGCCTGCTTCCGGCCCATGATGGCGGAAACCAGCATGAGCAGGGTGGATTCGGGCAGGTGGAAATTGGTGAGCAGCACGTCGGTGGCTTTCAGGGTCACGCCGGGGGTGATGAAAATGCTGGTTTCGCCCATCCCCGGATGCACAATGCCCTTTTCGTCCGCCGCCGTTTCCAGGGTGCGCACGCTGGTGGTGCCAATGCACACGATGCGGCCGCCGTTTTTCCGGGCGGCGTTGATCTTTTCCGCCGCTTCTGGGGTCACTTCATAATATTCGGAGTGCATTTTGTGTTCGCTCACGTCCTCGGCCTTCACGGGGCGGAAGGTGCCGAGGCCCACATGCAGCAGCACCGGCACGATCTCGACGCCTTTTTCCCGCACCCGCTCCATGACCTCCGGTGTGAAGTGCAGCCCGGCGGTGGGGGCGGCGGCGCTGCCCTCCTGCTTGGCGTAAATGGTCTGGTACTGGGAAGGATCGGAAAGCTTTTCGTGAATGTAGGGCGGCAGGGGCATTTCGCCAAGCCTGTCCAGCAGCTCTTCAAACACGCCGTCATACAGGAAGGTGACGACGCGGCCCCCCGCGTCAGTAGTATCGCCGATCAAAGCCCGCAGGATGCCGCCGCCGAAGGATACGGCCACGCCCTTTTTCAGCCGCCGTCCGGGGCGCACAAGGGTTTCCCAGCGGTCCTTATCAATGCGCTTTAACAGCAGCACTTCCACCGGCACGCCCGTTTCTTCCTTTTCGCCCAGCAGCCGGGCGGGGATCACTTTCGTTTGATTGATCACCATCACGTCGCCGGGGCGCAGATAATCCGGCAGGTCGCGGAAGATTTTGTCCTCTCTAATGCTTGTGTCTGTGTGAATCACCATCATCCGCGCGGCGTCCCGGGGTTCCGTGGGGGTCTGGGCAATGAGGCGTTCCGGCAGGTCATAATAAAAATCCGAAGTTTTCATGCTTTGTTCATGCTTCCTTTGAGTATTGATAAGCGATGCGGGGATCGCCGTTTTCCAGGTAAATGATGCCGCAGCGCTTGAAACCGTTTTTGCTCAACGTGTGCTGCATGGGCTTGTTGTCCGCGTGGGTGTCGGCGCGCACCTCATCCGTAAATTGCAGGGCGTATTCCAGCGCCGTTTTCACCGCGCCGTGAATGGTTCCGTCAGTGCCGATGCGGTGAATGGTGCCGTAGGGCTTCCCGTTGGGCCATTGCCCGTCCTCGATATACGCGTAAGTGGGATCGTCGCCCAAAATGAAAGCGAACACCCCATGCACCGCGCCGTTTTCCTCGATCACGAACAGCCGGCCCTTTTGTATATCATCTTCCAATAAAGCCCGCTGGGGATAGCCATTCACCCATTGCAGCATGTTGCCGGAAGCCCGCATAAAGGCGCGGGCGGCGGCGTAGACCTGTTCGATGGCGTCCAAATCCTTTGTTTCCGCTAAACGAATCATGTTTCTCCCCTTAATCCAGCAGGCTGGTCTGTTCCGCGTCCCGCACTTTTTCGCTGTAATTGGCCGGGGCGGTTTTGCCCAAATGCTCATAGGCCAGGGGGGTACACACCCGGCCCCGGGGCGTGCGCATGATGAAGCCCAATTGCATCAAGTAGGGTTCGTACACATCCTCGATGGTCACGGCGTCCTCGCCGGTGACGGCGGCTAAGGTGTCCAGCCCCACGGGGCCGCCGCCGAACTTATCCGTCATGGCGCAAAGCACCGCCCGGTCCACCCGATCCAGGCCCAAAGCGTCCACGTCCTGCATGTTCAGGCTGTCGCGCGCCACCTCGGCGGTGATGTGGCCGTCGGCCCGCACCTGGGCAAAGTCCCGCACCCGCTTTAAAAGCCGGTTGGCGATGCGGGGCGTGCCCCGGCTGCGGCGGGCGATTTCCATGATGCCGCTCTCGTCGTAGGGCATGCCGAGGATGGACGCGCTGCGGGCCACGATCTTCGCCAGCTCCTGGGGGGTGTACATCTCCAGCCGGAACACGATGCCGAACCGGTCCCGAAGCGGCGCGGACAGGCGGCCCGCCCGGGTGGTGGCCCCCACCAGGGTGAACTTGGGCAGGTCCAGCCGCATGCTCCGGGCCGTAGGGCCTTTGCCGATCATGATGTCCAGGGCGTAATCCTCCATGGCGGGGTACAGCACTTCCTCCACCGCCCGGGACAGCCGGTGGATTTCGTCGATGAACAGCACGTCCCCCTGGTTCAGGTTGGTCAGAATGGAGGCCAAATCCCCGGGCCGCTCGATGGCGGGGCCGGAGGTGACGCGGATGTTCTGGCCCATTTCCGCCGCCACGATGCAGGCCAGGGTGGTTTTGCCCAGGCCCGGCGGGCCGTACAGCAGCATATGATCCAGCGCGTCGTGACGTTTCAGCGCCGCGCTGATATAGATTTGCAGGCTGTTTTTCACCTTTTCCTGGCCGATGTATTCCCTTAGATTGTGGGGCCGCAGGGACTGATCCAGTTCTTCGTCCTCCCTGCGCAGCCCGGTCATCACCAAACGATCGTCGTTGGGCATGGCTTCAATCAATCTCCTTAATCCGTGATGAATCAGTGGTGTTAAAAG
>JAFSNT010000066.1 GCA_017443295.1 Clostridia bacterium | reverse complement strand
CATGCGCTTCTGGAACATCGGCGCGGAGGGACAAACGCTGCTGGGCGTGCTGGGCGCCATCGCCGTGGACTTTTACTTAGGCGGCAAAATCCCGGAATGGCTGCTGCTGATCCTGATGCTGCTGGCGGCGCTTTTCTGCGGGGCGCTGTGGGCCGTGATCCCCGCCCTGTTCAAGGCCAAATGGAACACCAACGAAACGCTGTTCACCCTGATGATGAACTACGTCGCCACCTTCCTGGTGGCGTTCTTCCTGGAGGTATGGGTCACCAACGGCTCCGGGGCGCTGCCCAAAATGAAAACGGGAAAGCTGCCCACTGTGGGCGGAAACGATTACCTGCTCATCATCCTGATCGTGCTGGGGATGGCCATCGCTCTGTTTATTTACCTGAACTATACCAAGCACGGCTATGAGATCAGCGTGGTGGGCGAAAGCGAGCGCACCGCCCGCTATGTGGGCATCAGCGTGCGCAAGGTCATCATCCGCACCATGATCTTAAGCGGCCTGCTCTGCGGCCTGACGGGCTACCTGATCGGCGCTGGCCTGGACCAGAGCATCACCACCAATTCCGTGGGCGGCCAGGGCTTCACGGCCATCATGGTTTCCTGGCTGGCGAAATTCAACCCCCTGGTGATGATTTTGACCGCCGGACTGATTCAATTGCTCTCCCAGGGTGCGGCCCAAATCAGCCAGGATTTCAACGTGTCCGGCGCGCTGCCCAGCGTCATCACCGGCATCATCCTGTTCTTCATCATCGGCTGCGAATTCTTCATCAATTATGAATTGCATTTCCGGGGCCACGCGCACCGCGGCAAGGTGGAAAAGGAGGGAGTAAAGTAAAATGAATACCTGGCTGAATTTCCTCATCGACTCCCTGGCCTTCGGCGCGACCTTCATTTACGGCTCCACGGGCGAGATCCTGACCGAAAAAGCGGGGCATCTGAACCTTGGCATTCCGGGCATCATGTGCATGGGCGGCGCGGGCGGCTGCCTGATGCTGAACCTGATCGGCAAATCCGGCCTGCCGCCGGTGCTGATCGTGATCCTCGGCATCCTGTCCGCCCTGGTGTTTTCCATGCTGATGGGCCTGATCTATTCCTTCCTGACCGTGACCCTGCGGGCCAACCAGAACGTGACGGGCTTGGCCCTGACCACCTTCGGCGTGGGCCTGATGAAGGTGATCATGAGCAAGCTGACCGCCACCGTGTATCTGGTGGGACCCAAGCAGTATTACCGCTGGCCCTTCGCCGGGCGGCAGGACAGCCTGCAATGCTTGGGCGTGCTGTTCTTCCTGGCCATCATCATCGCCATCGCGGCGGGCTGGGTGCTGTTCCGCACAAAAGCGGGCCTGCACCTTCGCGCCGTGGGCGAAAACCCCGCCACCGCCGACGCCGTGGGCATCAACGTGAACCGCTACAAGTACCTAGCCACCTGCATCGGCAGCGGCATCGCTGGCCTGGGTGGGTTCTACTACATCATCGACTACATGGCGTCCCAGGAAGCGTATCTGAGCTTAGAAGCCTTCGGCTGGCTGAGCATCGCCCTGGTGATTTTCGCCCTTTGGCGGCCTCCGGTCACCATCATCGGCTCCACGGTGTTCGGCTTCCTGTTCTCCTGCTCCAGCTTCATTACCAACATTCCCGGCGTGGTCGTTACCATGTCCATGAAGCCGGTGCTGAAAATGCTGCCCTACGTGGTCACCGTGCTGGTGCTGATCATTTCCAGCATCCGCAACAAGCGGGAAAACCAGCCCCCGTCCTCCCTGGGCCTTTCGTATTTCCGGGAAGACCGGTAAAAGGCTTTCAATTCGCCGCGTTTGAAGGCGAAAAAGTGGAAATTGAAAAGTGAAAAGTGGAGATATGATATGCATTCTATCATTCCACTTTTCACTTTCCACTTTTCACTTTTATTTTTTTGTCGCTATTCTGAAACCATATCCGTATTAGGCAGGAAATCGCCGGGCAGGTAGATGGCCCCCGCCAGGGAATCGGGCTGGCTGCCCTGCACGTACAGCGCCGCCCGCTTCACCCCCGGCAGCTGGCACACGGTATTCACCAAGCTGTAAATCAGCAGCGCTTCCTTTTCCCCGTCCATGTCCTTTGCCAGCGCGACCAACTGGGCGGAAAAGTTCAGCAGCAGGGTTTTATCCTGAAAGCCCACGCCCAGGAGATCGGCGGAGCGCAGGCCGCCGGGCAGCACGGCGGAAAGGCCGCTTTTGCTGTCATAGGGCTGGGGGCCAAGCATCAGCTGCTCCACCAGGGCCCGGGCGCTGGCCGCCTCGTAATAGGGAATGGGCCGGTAGGTCTTTTCCAGCTTTCCCTGGGCGTTGGCAAAATACAGGGCGCATTCCTCCAGCAGGAAGCCGGAAAAATCCCGCCGCCGCATCAGGCCGTCCTGGAAGGTGATGATCTCCCCCGCGCCGTTATAGGTGCCGGAGGGCGTAAGCGTGTTGACGCGTTCCGAGCCGATGTGGATTTCAATGCCCTCGATGCCGGGCAGGAAAGTGGTCAGCGTCCAGCACAGGGAAGCCATCATCACGGAACGGGTAATGCCCGCGTTGATCAGGGCGCTGTTCAGATCCTCCGAAAACCGCAGCACCAGCCGACGCACGCCGCCCGATTCCGAAAGCGTGGGCGTCCCCCGCAGGAAGGAGGCAAGCTCCGGGCAGCGGGGCACATTGGGCAGCGCTTCCGCCCCGGCGGACAGGGCTTCCAGCAGCGTCACCGCCATGCCGGATAGATCGGAAGCGGTAAAGGAAAGGGTTCTCGCCTCGCACAGGATGCCCTTGCCGGAGGGGGCCGGGTAATACAGGGCGGCGGCAAAGGAGCGCCGCGCGGAGGACAGGGGCGCGGAGGCCCTGGCCCACAGGGCGGAAAGATCCTCCCGGCTGTTGGGCTGATAGCAGCCCGCGGGCAGGGTGGCGGCGATGTTCATGCCCGGCTGCGCGCCGGAAATGAGTACGTTCACATACGCTACGTCCCCAAACTGGCCTAAGGTGTTGGCGATGGCCTGGCCCACGGTAAAAAGCTGCTCGTGGCTCAATCGCAGGGCGGAGGCCGCCAGGCTCACCGTGACCACCTGGCCGGAAACCTCCACCGGGTCGGTATCGGACAGGGCCAGATTTACATTGCCACCCACAGGCGCGGCGGCTTCCGTGCCGGGATGGGCCAGCAGCATTTCGCACAGCGTGCGGGAACGCTGCCGGGACGCGGACAGCACCGCGTTTTGGGGCACGGCCAGCAGCTTCGTTCCGTCCAGGGAGGGCAGATACAGCACCACGGCCTGCTCATAGTCCTGGCTCATATCGTTTTCCGGCGCGGCGTGCCGGTATTGGGCGGGGGGCAGCGTCAATTGGGCGCTGGTTCCCGCGCTTTCCTGGGCCGCGCAGCCCGTAAGCATCAGACAGGCGGCGATCAGGCAGCCCAAGCGCTTCAAACGGTGGTTCATGGCTATATTCCTCATTTTTCTAAAAAGCGTAAAGGACACTTTAAGTAAGGTAGGAAGTAGGAGGTAGGAGGTAGGAAGTAAATATAGTTCTAAACGGACGATGGCGTGCATCTTGTCGAACAAGATAAAACCTCCTACTTCCTACTTCCTACCTCCTACCTTTATAAATCCCAAGCCATCATT
>JAFSNT010000065.1 GCA_017443295.1 Clostridia bacterium | reverse complement strand
GAGGTGCCCCGAAGGGGCGGAGGGGTCTGTCCCCCATCGAACGATCTTACAGCCGCCCCTGCCGAGGGGAGGTGCCCCGAAGGGGCGGAGGGGCCTGTCCCCCATCGAACAACAGTAAAGGAGAGTAATACAATGGCACTGTACAGTGAAAAGGTTATGGATCATTTCCGCAATCCCCGCAACGTCGGCCAGATCGAGGACGCCGACGGCATCGGCGAGGTGGGCAACGCCAAGTGCGGCGACATCATGCGCATGTATTTGAAGGTGGAAAACGGCATTATCGAGGATGTAAAGTTCAAAACCTTCGGCTGCGGCGCGGCCATCGCCACCTCGTCCATGGCGACGGAAATGGTGAAGGGCAAAACCTTGAAGGAAGCCCTGCAATTGACCAACAAGGCCGTGGCGGAAGCCCTGGACGGGCTGCCCCCGGTGAAAATGCACTGTTCCCTGCTGGCGGAGGAGGCCATCCACGCCGCGGTGGAGGATTACTTGAAGAATCATCCGGAGGAAGCGCCAAAGGATTAAAAGTGAAAAGTGGAAAGAGAAAAGTGAAAATGTAAATGGTCCGCGTATTTGCGGCCAAATGACGTCAGCTTTATTAGTCTCCACTTTTCACTTTCCACTTTCCCGCTTCTCCGAAAAAAAGGAGAACGAATGCAAGAAGTACACGGAAACATCACGGGGATCCGGGACAGCCAACTGGCGGAATTAAAAGCCCTGTACGACTGTCCCTTTGAATGGAACGAATACGCGCCGCGCGAGCTGATACAAGAGCTTGCGCGGCATTCGTGCGCTTTGAACCGGGAAATCGCGGTGTATGTGAGCCGGGACGGGGACGTGCTGGACGTGACCGTGGGGGTCATCGACAGCGTGCCCCTGCTGGACCTGCATTTGCGCAGGAACAGCAAGCGCCTGTCCTGCGTGCGCTGCATCCACACCCATCCCGGCGGAAGCGCCCAACTGTCTGACGTGGACATCGCCGCCCTGCGCTCCCTCATGCTGGACAGCATGTGCGCCATCGGCGTATCAGGCGACGGGCACGTGACCGGCGTCAGCGCCGCGTTCCTGACGGAGCGGGTGAACGGACTGCCCGGTGTCGAGATAACCGATGTTTATCCCCTGAAAAAGCTGCCCCAGGAAGCCTGGATGCGGGAAATCGAGCTGTCCGATCAGCGGGTCATGCAGGGGGACGAAGGAGCCATCACCGAGCCGCCGGAAAAGGCCGTGCTGGTGGGCATCGATTCGGAAAAATCTTTGGACGAGCTGGCCGCCTTGGCGGAAAGCGCCGGGGCCCAGGTAGTGGGCCGGTTCTTCCAGAAGCGCCCCAAGCCCGACACCGCCACCTTCGTGGGCAGCGGAAAAGCCCAGCAATTGCAGCTGGACGCCCAGGCGCTGGAAGCCGACCTGGTGATCTTTGACGACGAGCTCACCGGAGCCCAAACCCGCAATTTAGAAGAAATCATCGGGGTGAAGGTCATCGACCGCACCACCCTGATCCTGGATATTTTTGCCCAGCGCGCCCAGAGCGGCGAGGGCAAATTGCAGGTGCAGCTGGCCCAGCTCAAATACCGTTCCGGCCGCCTCATCGGCCAGGGCCTGATTCTGTCCCGCTTAGGCGGCGGCATCGGCACCCGGGGCCCTGGCGAAAGCAAGCTGGAAATCGACCGCCGCCGCATCCGGGAGCAGATCACGGCGCTGAAACGCGAGCTGGACACCCTGCAAAAGCAGCGCCAGCTTCGCCGCCGGAACCGGGAAAAGAACTTGATCCCCATCGTTTCTTTGGTGGGGTACACCAACACGGGCAAATCCACCCTGCTCAACACCATGACCGGCGCGGGGGTGTACGCGGAAAACAAGCTGTTCGCCACGCTCGACGCCGTGTCCCGCCGGGTGGAGCTGCCCGACGGCGGCGAATTTTTGCTGGTGGACACCGTGGGCTTTATCAGCAAGCTGCCTCATGAATTGGTGGAGGCGTTCAAATCCACCCTGGAGGAAGCGGCGCTATCCGACTTGCTGGTGATCGTTTCCGACGCCGCGTCCCCCGACACACCGGAACAGCACCGGGTGGTGGAGGAAGTGCTTTCCCAGATCGGGGCCGACACCCAGCCCCGGATCGACGTGCTGAACAAGAGCGACCTGATCCCCGCCGGGGAAGAGGTGCTGCCCATCATGCCGGGGGCCCTGCGGATTTCCGCCAAGACCGGCGCGGGCCTGGACCGGCTGCTTGCCGCCATCGCGGGTGAGCTGCGCAAAAAAGAGCAGCAACTGACCCTGCTGGTGCCCTTCGACCGCTACGCCGTCATGGGCGAATTGCGGCAAAAAGGCCGGGTGATCGAAGAAAACTATGAAGATACCGGCACGCGGGTCACGGTGATGCTGCCCGGCGACGCCGCGGGACAGATCGCGGCCAGGTACGGGGATTTGATACAAAAGAGAGTGGAGAGTTGAGAGTGAAGAGTGGAGATATATTATGTGTTTTCCGTCCACCGAATTTACGGAACGCAGATTGAAAACTATATAAATCTCCACTCTCCACTCTTCACTCTCCACTCTTTGCAATACGGAGGCAATCATGCTTTCAAAACTATTGAGCCTGCTCCTGACCCTCCTTTCCCTGGGCCAGACGGCGGTGGAATCGTATGTGAACGAAGCCAGCTTAGGGGGCAATCTATTTCTGGTGAATCGGGATTACACCATCTCGGCGGATTATGTGCCGAACGATTTGGTCAAGCCCAACGTTTTAGGCGGCAGTGAAAGCACCATGCTGCGGGCGGAAGCCGCCGCGGCCCTGGAAGAAATGTTCAACGCCGCCAAGGAGGAGGAAGGCTATCTCCTGGTGGCCGTTTCCGGCTACCGCAGCTACGGCAAGCAGGCGTCCATCCACCGGCGGAAGATACAAACCGTGGGTAAAAAAGAGGCCCTGCGGGTATCCGCCCCGGCGGGGTGCAGCGAGCATCAATTGGGCCTGGCTATGGACGTGGGCCGCAAAAAGAATACCAACCTGAATAAGTCCTTCGGCGATTCGCCGGAAGGCCAGTGGGTGGCGGAAAACGCCCACCGCTTCGGCTTCATCATCCGCTATAAAGCCGAATGGGAGGAAGTGACGGGCTACATGTACGAGCCCTGGCATATCCGCTACGTGGGCAAGGATCACGCCGCCCGCATTTACGAACTGGATATACCCTTTGAATACTATGTCGCCCAGCTTCGCGCGGCCCAGGCCGCCCTGGCGGGGGAGGGGGCTGAATGATGGTCAAAAGGCTGACGCTGCTTTTTCTGTCCGCGCTGCTGATGTTCAGCGCGTTTTCCGTCCGCGCGGAGGGGATGCCGGACTGGGAATATCCCCTGGAGCCTGAAATATTGGATGATTTCGATGAATACATCATCCTGGCGAACCGGCAGCATTTGCTTGCCAGCGATTACGCGCCCAACGATCTGGTGAACACCACCTGCAAAAAGTCCTCCGACGCGGGCAAGCCCGAGCTTCGTCAGGCAGCCAGCGAGGCCATCAACGCCATGTTCGCCGCCGCCCTGGAGGACGGCTTCACCCTGTACCTGAAAAGCGCCTACCGCACCTATCAGACCCAGAAAACCATGTATAACAACCGCCTGGATAAGCTGGGCCGGGACGACGGGCTGGTGTCCTATCCCGGGGCCAGCGACCATCAGACCGGCCTTGGCGCGGACATTCTCAACTACGAATGGACGAAAAAGGACGGCATGAACAAGGAGTTCGCCAAAACCAGGGAAGCGCAATGGATGGAAGCCCACTGCGCGGAGTTTGGTTTCATCCTGCGCTATATGTCCGACAAGGAAGAAATCACCGGCATCAAGTTCGAGCCCTGGCATTTCCGCTATGTGGGCAAGGAAGCCGCCGCCTACATCATGGAAAACCACCTGTCCTTAGAGGAGTTCACCGAGGAATGGCAGGCGTATATCGCCGATTGGGAGGCCCAGGGCGGCGATTTCCGGGAGCTGATCATCCAGCGTGCTCAGGTAAACCCCGTCACCGTGCTGGACGACGAGGACGGGGAAGAGGAACTTTCGATTTTCTATTAAGGGAAGCCAGCAAAAGAGTTGAGAGTGAAGAGTTGAGATGGTTTTGTTTGCGCCTTAGCAAAGTTGAACTAAAAAAACTCAACCCCCAACGCTCAACTCTCCACTCTGTCTCCGTGATTACAGCTATAAGGGAGGCTAATAAAGGATGCTTTCCCTGCGGGACAAGCTGAAAGCCGTCGGGGTTTCCAAGCCTAAGGAAACAAAGCCCGCGCCCAAGGACTGCATGGTGAAAGAGGTATCTTTTCCCCTTTCCCATTTCACCCTGCCCCCGCTGCTGTCCGGCGCGTGCCTGGAAGAAATGCAGGGCCTGCCTTATACGGATTTTCGGCGGGAGGATATTTGCTTTCTGGACACGGAAACCACGGGGCTTTCCCACGGGGCGGGCACGGTGGCCTTTCTGGTGGGCATCGGGTTTTTTGACGAAACGGGCTTCACCGTGCGCCAATATCTTATGCGGGATTATGACGAGGAAGCGTTTCTCCTTGCTCACGTGGCGGAAGAAATGCAAAAGCGGCAGGTGCTGTGCACCTTCAACGGGGCCACCTTCGATCTGCCCCTGCTGGAGGCCCGCTTCACCATGCAGCGCATGCGGGATACGTATCCGAAGCGCCCTCACGTGGACCTGCTGCCCACCTCCCGCAGGGTGTGGAAGCTGCGGCTGAAAAAGTGCAATCTCACCGGCTTGGAGGAAGCGGTGCTGGGCCTTGCGCGGGAAAACGACCTGCCGGGGGCGCTGGTGCCGGAGCGGTACTTTTCCTTCCTCAAAACCGGGGATTTTTCCCTGCTCACGGATATTCTGGATCACAACGCCCAGGACATCGTATCCCTGGCCCACATCTTAGACCGGCTCATGCGCCTGCACGATACGCCCCTGCTGGCCCAGGCCCCGGAGGACGTGTTCAGCTTGGGCCGTGTGTACGAAAAACGGGGGAAAAATGAAAAGGCCCGGGTATGCTACCGGGCGGCGGATCAGGGCAGCGTGTCCATCCTGGCCCGGGGCCGCATGGCGGAGACCTTCCGCCGGGAGGGCGATTGGGAAGCGGCGGCCAGGGTCTACACCCGCATGATCTTAGACCACCAGGGCGGGCCGGGGCCGCTGGTGGCTATGGCAAAAATCTGCGAGCACAAAAAAAGGGATATTCCCGCCGCCATCGAATATACAAGAAAAGCGATCATCTTGGCGTCGGATCAGCCGGACGCCGATATGACCCCGCTGCAAAAGCGATTGGAACGCCTGCTGCTGAAAGCAAGAAAGGATGAACGACCATGGGAATCATGGATGGATTCAAAGCCCGCAAAGCGTTGATGGATCATCAGAAGGGAAAATATGCCGAGGCCCGTGCGGCTTATGAGCAATTGTACGCGGGGGGGTATGTGTCCGCCGCCTATATGCTGCCTTACAGCGTGATGCTGCTGCGGGAAGGCGGGGAAGAAAACTATCTGAAAGTAAAAGAAATCCTGAAAAAGGCGGAAAAAGCCCCCGATCTGTCCCCCTCCCGCCGTCAGGAGCTGCTGATGGACTACGCCGTGGCCCAATACAAGTTAGGGGAGCTGGATAAGGCCATCAACCTGCTGGAAGCATCCCACCGCAAGGGCGTCTGCGGCGTCACCTACCAGGCGCTGGGCTTCCTGTATATCGAGGCGGGAGACGCGGAAAAGGCCCTGGCCTATAACCAGGAGGCCGTGGATTACGACGACGAGGATCCCATTTGCCTGGACAATATGGGCCAAACCTATTACCGTCTGCTGAACGATAAAGAAAAGGCCAAGGAATATTTCGATAAGGCCCATGAAATCAAGGAAAGCCAGATCGACACCCTGTATTTCCTGGCCCAGTACGATAAGGAAGCGGGCGACAAGGAAGCCGCCGTCGCCAAGCTGGAAAAGGCAATGGAGGGCCGCTTCTCCCCCCTGAATTACGCCACCAAGGAAAAGGTGCAGGCGGAACTCGAGGCTTTGAAGCAGTAAATCCACAATATTACAAGCCGCCGCATGAAATGCCGCCCAACGGGCCATGCTATCACCGAAATCTTTCCTGTAAAAGGAGGAAGAAAGCATGGCCCGTTTTTTTCGTGTGTTCGTTTGTCTGGTGTGCTTGACCCTGTGCGTGGGTGCGGCTGCGTTCTCTCCGGCTGCTCTGGCGGAACCCTTGGAGCAGGGCGCGCCCATGACCCTGACGGCCCCCAGCGCCATTTTGATGGAGGCGGAAACCGGGGCGGTGATCTTTGAAAAGAACGCGGACGAGCGGCGGCCCGCCGCGTCGGTGACCAAGCTGATGACGTTGCTGATCGTGCTGGAAAAGCTGGATCAGGGAGCGTTCACCTTAGAGGACAAAATCACCGTGTCCCCAGCGGCGGCGGCGCAGCCCGGCTCCCAGGCGTTTTTGGACGCTCATGCCGTTTATCCCCTGAAAGAACTGCTGAAAGCCACCATCATTGCCAGCGCCAACGACGCGGCGGCGGCTTTGGCGGAGTATACGGCGGGCACGGAGGAAGCTTTCGCCACCTTAATGAATGAAAAAGCGGCGGCGCTGGACCTTGAAAACAGCCATTACGTGAACTGCACCGGCCTGCCCGCCGAGGGGCAGTACACCTGCGCCAGGGACGTGGCGGTGCTGTCCCGGGAGGTGGCGAAGCACCCAACGTATTTCACCTATTCCTCCGTGTGGCTGGATAATCTCACCCATCCTTCGGGCCGGGTGACGGATCTGACCAACACCAACCGGCTGGTGCGGTTTTACAAGGACTGCGACGGCATGAAGACCGGCTCCACCAACGAGGCCAAGTATTGCCTCAGCGCCACGGCGGAAAGAAACGGTATGCGCCTGATCGCGGTGGTGCTGGGCGTGCCCAACAGCCAGACCCGGTTCGACGAAGCCCGGGCCATGCTGGATTACGGCTTTTCCGCCTATTCCTTAACGCCCGTGGCCCGGGAAGGGGACTGGATCGGCATGCAGGTGCCGGTGAAATTGGGGGCCAAGGATCAGGTGGACGCGGCGCTGGGAACTGGCCTGTCCTTGCTGCTGCGCTCTGGCATGAAGGACCAGTTGAGCTTCGAGGCTGAATTGCCGGAATCCGTCACCGCGCCGGTGCGGGCCGGGGATCCGCTGGGAAACGTTTGGGTGCTGCTGTCCGGGAAACGGATCGCCCAGCTGCCTGCCGTGGCGGCCCAGGACGTGCGCCTGCCCGGCATGCTGGAAGGGTTCATGCGGCTGTGGGAGAATTGGCGGTGACAAAAAAGAGTGGAGAGTTGAGAGCGGAGAGTTGAGATCATATCATGTTAATGACAGGTGAATCGTATGTGATCGACTATATAAATCTCAACTCTCAACTCTCAACTCTAAACTCTCCTAACTGAAAAAAGCGCCTTTGAAAGCCGATCATCGGCCCAAAGGCGCTTTTTTATCAAGGATTATTCTTCTTCGTCGTCGGGAGTTTCGGGGAAGAGGGGCTGATGGCAGTTGGGGCAGAGATAGTCCTCGTCGAAATCGAAGGAATCCACCTCAAAGGTCATTTCCTCGCCGCAGTGGGGGCAGGTGTATTCCACCACGCTGTCGTCTTCCTGTTCGTCCTCGCCGTCTTCGTCGTCGAAATCATCGTCTTCCAGCAGGGTGTCTTCCAGGTCGCTCAGATCGTTGTCGATGGCTTCCACGTAGGAGCTCAGATCGTCGTGATCATTCCGGATGGAGGCGATTTCGGCGGTGATATCGGTAAGCACTTCCAAGATCTTTTCGATCAGCTTGCCTTCGCTTTTTTCGGTGTCCAGCTTCAGGCCCTCAGCCAGGCCCTTCAGGTAGGATACCCGATCAGAAAGGTTATTCATATTTCCTCCTCATAATACGCAGTTGCTGAACCGCTTGGGAATGCCGTTCCTTTTGCGGTTTTCTTGAAAAGGGGTCTGGGGGAAACCATTCTTTTGACTCAAAAGAATGGTTTCCCCCAGTAAACTTCGTCTCCGTTTGCCTTACGCGCGGGACAGGTATTCGCCGGTGCGGGTGTCGATCTTGATGACGTCGCCGATGTTGATGAACAGGGGCACCTGAATCTCCAGGCCGGTTTCGGTGGTGGCGGGCTTGAAGTTGTTGGTAGCGGTATCGCCCTTGAAGCCGGGTTCGGTCTTGGCGATTTCCAGCTCAACAAAGTTGGGCGCTTCCACGGAGAAGGCCTGGCCCTTGAAGTAGCGGATGGTGACGTTCATGTTTTCCTTCACGTACTGGATGGCGTCTTCCACGGCGTCCTTGCCCAGGGGCATTTGCTCGAAGGTTTCGGGGTCCATGAAGTAGTAGAGGTCGCCGTCGTTGTACAGGTACTGCATTTCCTTGGTTTCGATGATCGCGCGGGGCATTTTGTCGGTGGGGTTGAAGGTGCGTTCCACCACGGCGCCGGTCATGACGTTCTTGATCTTGGTGCGCACGAAAGCGGCGCCCTTGCCGGGTTTCACGTGCTGGAAATCCACGATGTTCCACACGCCGCCGTCCCATTCGATGGTGATGCCCTTTTTGAAATCGCCAGCAGTAATCATTGTTCTTCCTCCATTTTCTTGTTGGTGTATTGACATAAGGGGCCGATCACAGGATCAGCAGCGCCTTTTGTGCATAAACGAAAGAGTGCCAGCCGTTTTCGGTGATGACGCAGGTGTCCTCAATGCGGACGCCGCCCAGGCCCGGCACGTAGATGCCCGGCTCCACGGTCATGGTCACGCCGACTTCCAGCTTGTCTTCGCACAGCTGGGACAGGCGGGGTTCCTCGTGGATATCAATGCCCACGCTGTGGCCTAAGCCGTGGCCGAAGCGGCCCTTGTAGCCCGCCGCGTCGATGATCTCATGGGCGATGGTGTCGATATCCTTGCAGACTTTGCCGGGGAAGAGGGCCTGCTCGCAGGTTTCCTGGGCGTGAAGCACGGTATCGTAAATCTTCTTCATTTCCGGGCTGGGCTGGCCCAGGGATACGGTGCGGGTCATGTCCGCGCAGTAGCCGCCCTTTTTCGCGCCGAAGTCGAAGGTGATCATTTCGCCCTTTTCGACTTTCTTGTCGCTGGGAATGGCGTGGGGCAGGGAGCCGTTGACGCCGGAGGCCACGATGGTGTTGAAGGCCAGGGCCTCGCCGCCCAGCTCCAGCATGGTGTAGTCCAGGATCAGCTGCAATTGCTTTTCCGTCATGCCGGGCTTGATTTTGGGCAGGAACTGCTCGAAGGCGCGGCAGGAAATGTCGCAGGCTTCCTCGATGCACTTGAGTTCCTTTTCGTCCTTGATCCGCCGGGCCTTTTCGGGCGCGCCGTCCAGGGGCAAAAATTCCACGCCGGGAATGTCCTTTTTCAGCTTTTCAAAGGAACGGACGGTCACTTCGTCGTCCTCGTAGCGGACGGCCTTGATTTCATGCTCCGCGAACAGCTTGGCCGCCAGCATGGCGTGGCTGACGCCTTTTTCCACCATCAGCACCTGCCAGCCGGGAGCCTGACGCTCGGCCTGCTCGGTATAGCGGAAATCGGTCACGATGGCCTGAAAGCCTTCGCCTAAGGCCAGAAGCCCTTCGCCGGTGTAGCCGCTCAAATAAAAGATGTTGGAGGGCTTGTGGATCAAAACGCCCTCGCCCGCGCCGATGCCCGCGATGGCGAACATCCTGCTTACTTTGCTCATTCGTTCAACCTCCAAAACAGCGCTTGTTCAGCACCACATTGTATTTTAACATACTTCCCGCCGTTGCGCCACCCCCGGAGGGAAGAAAATCAAAAAAATTTTGCGGTTTTTGCTTCCTATTTCCTTCTTTTTTCGGGATTCGCTTCGTAAAACGCCCGTTTATCCTCGTACATGAATTCGTCGGCCTGCTTCATGGCGTGGGTCACATCCGTGCCGCCGTCGGACCAGAACGCGCCGATGGCGAAGCTGACCGATGAATTTTTCGCCACGTCGTTCCGCAATCGCTGAACCTTTTTCTCGAAAACTTCCTTTTCAATGCCCACCGGGATCACGACGAATTCATCGCCGCCCGTGCGGTACAGCTCTTCGTGATAAAACACCTTGCGCAGCAATTCGGCGGCCTGGATCAGCAGCCGGTCGCCCGCCTCGTGGCCCTCGCCGTCGTTGACGGTTTTCAGGCCGTTCAGGTCGATGTTGATGACGCCAAAGGGGCGGCGCTTTTTCCGGTGGTCGATTTCCCGGATGCGCTCCACCATGGCGCGGCGGTTGTTGAGGCCGGTCAGCTCGTCGATGCTGCTGATGATCTCCAGCTTCCGCACCAGCAGATGGGTATACAGCTCGCTGCCCAGCAGGAAAGCCAGCAGCTCCAAAAGCTCCTTGACCTCCACGACGCGGCTCACGTTGAAATTGACCACGTACAGATAGCCGATCACTTCATCCGTGCCCCGCAGGGGAATAAGCACCAGACTGGTGACGCCGTGCTTGCGCATGGTGCCTGCCCAGAAGGGATTTTGCTGCTCGATGGCGGCCATGTCTTGCTCGTCCTTGATGATGACGGCGTTGCTGACGCCGATCAGCGCCTCCCAGGTTTTGGCCAGGTCGTAGGTGATCACGTCCTCGCCCTCGTTCCGATCCGGCCACGCTTCCGGGATCAGCTTTTCGCACAGCAGGGAGGCCTCCTGCCGCTCGTGATCCACCAGCATGATCCGGCACGCCTTGGCTTCCGAAGCGGCCATGATGTCTTCCAGCACGTTTTCCACGCTGGTGGTAAAGTGTTCCTTGTTCATCAGCTTCAGGGTGGCTTTCACCACCGCCTCCGCCGTGCCCACGGAAACGTCCGCCATCCGTTCCACTTCCGCCGCTTTGGTGAACTCGAAAATGAACTGGCAGTAGCCCATGCGCTCGTCGTCCGAATCCAGGGGGATCATGGTCTGATCCGTCCAGCAGTTCAGCGCCTTGGTTTCCACGTAGGCGTGCATTCTTTCCTTTAAAACCGCGGCGCGAAAACAAAACTCCTCAAATTTATTGTCCTGGGGCACCAGCTCGTGATAGATCATGTTGTCGTGGAAAGCAGGCCCCATTGCGTCCCGGTAGGGCTGATTGGCGCACAGGATCCTGATTTCTCCGCGGGAGCCGTCGGCGTTCTTTTCCACGGACAGCACGCAGCACGGCATTTTTACATGGTTGACGAAAGCCTGAAAGTCCATTTTCATCCGCCTTTGTCCATTTGTCGTTTCTTTCATTTCCCGATATAAACATCCATTTTTATGATACCATAAAAATGCCGGAATTGCCAGAATTATTTAGCTGGTGTTTTCCCCGAAAAAAGGCGGTCAATTATCAGATATTTGTATGAAAAAAGACAGTTTGTATTGACAAAAAGACTTGGTTAATGTAGAATCGATTTGATATAGGACATAGGGAAATAATACCAATGAGAACAGGGGAAATATGGCAATTTGTGGGAGGGAAAAATTATTTCAGGCTGAAAACGAGAATAAAAAACTGCAGGCAAGAAAAAGTAGAAAAACACGGATTGATAAATATTCCCAATGATAACGGAGAAAGGAAAAGATGGTAAAAATGAAGAAACGTGATCGATTTGCTTTTGCCATAACCTTTGTGCTTCTTCTTACAGCCGCGGTTCTGAAAACTTCACCTGGTTATGCAGAAACAACCATACCATTTGGCAGACCGGCAATATATAGTTCTGTAAGTAATAATTTTCCAACATATAACGATAGTGGAAGTAAACACAGAGGAAACGATATACAGGGAAGCAGAAATACCGCAATTTATGCAGTGAGAAGCGGCACTGTACGTTATGCTGGCTGGCATAATAGTTATGGTAATTATATATCTATCAACGATAGTGAATATGGATCTATTGATTTTCGTTACGCTCATTTGAGCTCTTTTATTGTAAAAGCGGGAGATAAGGTTGATGCCGGTGATGTGATAGGCTATATGGGCGATACTGGAAATGTAACAGGGGTTCATTTACACTTAGAGGGTGCTTGGCAAGGCAACTGGCAAACTGGTTTTAGTGATATAAATTTGAATACCTGTTTTACAAGAAAAAATGGTTATCCTGGAAATGCTTACAATCTAAGCGGAAGCGCTCCTGCCCTCGCAACCAATTCAGAGGCGATAAATTACAAACTGGTATATAATGAAAACAGGGCGCCGGGCGGCGTGCTGAGAACAACGCTCAATATTCCTGAAAACCTGAAAACGGGAACATCCTGGACGCTGAAAGGAGCAGTCGTTTCTCCCTATACATTAACGCATGTAGATATATGGATTGAGAATGCAGAAGGAAGCCGCATTGCAGGAATGAATAATCCTGTAAACCCGGGAGGATATTTCTTTGATATCATTTCCATTGATTATCAGGTAAAAATGCAAAATGTTTCTTCAGCAGGCACCTATTATTATTGTCTTTATGCAGAGGATACAAATGGAAATAAGCTCACGGTTAAGGAAGCATTTAGATCCTCTGACAGTGCCACCACTGAAATAACCAAAACCATTAGGACCGGCGATTCTGAACCGCAGGAAACCTTGATTCAGAGCATAACATTCGATCCTTCCAATTATGACAAAAAAGTAGGAGACACATTCACGGTCACTCCTGTAATTTCACCGGCAGACGCTGCAAATCAGACGCTTTCATGGCATTCGGAAAACACAGCGGTGGCAACGGTGGATGAGAACACAGGATTGATTACCTGCGTCGGCGCAGGGAGCGCGGTGATTGTCGCTTCCGCAGTAGACGGAAGCAATGCTGCTGCAAGCTGTACTGTTCAAGTATCCTCCAACGGTCCAAGTCCTTCTTCAACTTCGGTTTGGACAGTTATAGAAATCGCCAAACAGGAAATAGGCTATAAAGAAAAGGCATCCAATGCATATTTGGATGATAAAACAGCCAATAGCGGCGGTAATAACTGGACCAAATATGCGGCGTTCTTTGACAGCCAATATCCCAACTTCTATAATGGGAAAAAGAATCCCTGTGGCTGGTGCGATATTTTTGTGGACTGGTGCTTTGTTCAGGCTTACGGCTATGACGCTGGCAGGGCGCTTCTCTGTCAGCCTGAAAAAAGCTATGGCGCCGGGCCTTCGTGGTCCAAAAAGTATTATGAATGGGCAGGCAGACTCGGAACTGAGCCTATGATCGGCGCACAAATATTCCTGAACGGCGACGGGCATACGGGACTGGTCTACAATTTTGATAATGATTATGTATATACCATAGAAGGAAATACATCGGATCAGGTAAAATATTGCCGACATGCCAGAGGAGGATCGGAAATCACGGGATACGGGTACCCGGCGTATTCCGATATTGACAATCTCTTGCCTGCGGAAGAAGAAATCGCTATTTCAAACGCGGTCTATCCGACTGGTTCATATGGTGACCTGCCATACTTTGGGCTTCGCGGCAGGATCACGACAACCGGCTATTTGACTAAGGTCGAAGGAATTTTGTATAACCTTGCGACAAAGACGAATGATCAGTACGCATACGTGGATTTTACTGATACTTCGACGAAAACGTATACGATTGATCAAAATGACACAATCAATAACGGCATCATTTTTGGCGGTATTGTTGGATATTATCAATATCAGGTGATCGCCACTTATGTGATAGATGGCGAAACGCGGACAAAAGTATTGATAGACAGCACTTTTACAATAGGAGATTATGTAATTTGCTCCGAATTAGCGATTGCAAATAAAACGGATTACATGGCTGTTGGCGATACGCTGCAGTTGTCCGCGACTGTGTCGCCCTCAAATGCAACGGTGCAGACCCTTGCGTGGGAGACGTATGATCCTGAAGTGGCAACAGTCAGTACTTCCGGTTTGCTTACCGCCGTAGGCGCTGGAAGCACAACCGTATGCTGCAGAACAACTGACGGGAGTGAGCTTTTGGATAGCTTCTCTCTTATCGTGCTGCCGTCTTCTTCAACATCCATCATCATTGACGGCGAAAGAACAGATCCGGAAATTGGCGCGTTCCAGACATTTACGGTCATTCCCATTTCGGGAGATGTGAATGTCGCGAACGTTGTATGGACGATTGACGATGAGAGTATTGCGAAAATTGTCAACCAAATGATGACTGGCGATAATTTGAACACAGTCGTATTGAAAAATATGGGGATCGGCACTACCACGCTCCGCGCGCAAGTCCAGGACGGCTCGGGCGTTTCGGCGGAAATTTCCGTGACAGTGGAAACGAATATTACCGGCGCGTCGTATTCCGTGTATAAATGGGTTGACGGTGAAAGAGTATACATGGATATTGATGATATTCAAGTGGAGGTTGGGCAAACGGTATGCCTTGGCGCCAGCTGGACATGGGTATATGAACCGGAGACCTATGATTATCAATTCGTACTCGAAGAAATCAGCGGGCTGGAAGCGGCGGAGGACGACAGCATGCATACCGGCTGGTTTGACGCAAAAGAACCGGGCACATGGTATGTTTACCTGGATTTCTTTGAAAATGGCCAATTGATTCTGGACGTCAACCAGACATACGAAATCCATGTAGTTGGCGATAGTCCGTCCATTCCTGATGCAGATTTTATCCTTCCCTCGGCGCTGCAAGTCATCGGGGAAGAGGCTTTCGCGGGCGTCAATGCCATTTATGTGAAGCTGGGCGAGGATGTAACGGAAATCGGCGATAGCGCTTTTGCCAATTGCGGAAACCTGAAATGGATTTACATTCCGACCGGTACCGTCACGATCAGCGACAGCGCTTTTGAAGGAACGAACGGTCTCACCATCCTGGGGTATAAAAACACCGAGGCGCAAAACTACGCGGCAAGGCTTGGCTATGCCTTTGTCGCGCTGGACGCGCCCGTTCTGTCCGACTGGGTATTGGCGTCGGAAGCGCCTGAAAACGCGGAGATCGTTCAGACCAAAACCCAGTATTCCTTCCGTGAACGGGGAGAAGGTTCCTATACCGCATGGAGCGATTGGGGAGAATGGTTGGAAAACCGGCAGACTGTATCAAACAGCGATCTTATGCAGGAAGAAGTGAAACAGCGCTATCAGTGGTGGGCGGCTCAATGCAGCACTTGCGGGCATAATAATCCCTATCACGGAAGCTCCAGTTATTGCTATCAGTGCGGCAAAACGCTTTCGGCTGGGAATTGGGTATCGGTCTTCGCGTATTCAGACGACACATCTGGCATGGAGAAGATTCACGGCAGAAACTCCGGCAGATACTTTGACGGTGCTCCGTATTGGCTTATGTCAGACCAGACAACGCAGTACAGGTACAGAACGAGAACGATTTCTTACACTTGGGGCGATTGGTCATCCTGGTCTGATATGCCCGCAACAGCTACGGAAACGCGGGAGGTCAGGACGCGGACGATGGTGCGGTACGAAATCAATTGAAAAGCGCATAAGCACCTTGGCCCACCGCGTATGAACTGAATAAAACCGTTTTCGGCCTGGCTTTGCGCTGGGCCGGAAATTTTTTTATTTCAGCCTCTTGACAAACGTGCCTGTTTGTCATATCATAACATATGAACAGATGTTCAAATGAAAGGATGATTCTGATGGACGAACAGGAACGGATGGAACAGGGGACGGGGGAGATCCTGCATCCCGATTTGATTTCCAGCGTGAACCAGGATATGCCGGATGAGGAAATGCTTTACGACCTGGCGGAGCTGTTCCGCATTTTCGGGGACAGCACCCGGATCAAAATTCTGTACGTGCTGTTTGAGGCGGAAATGTGCGTGTGCGACATCGCGGAGCTGCTGCACATGACCCAATCGGCCATTTCCCATCAGCTTAGGGTTTTGAAGCAAAGCAAGCTGGTGAAATTCCGGCGGGAGGGCAAAACCATCTATTACTCCCTGGCGGACGACCACGTGCGCACCATCATCGGCATGGGCATGGAGCATCTTTGCGAGTGAACGGTGTACCTGACGATCTGTTATCTAATGAACGGCATTGGTCAGAAAAAGAGTGGAGAGTTGAGAGCGGAGAGTTCAGATTTATATAGTCATATGTGCTTCTCTGTCATTCACGCAATATGATCTCAACTCTCAACTCTCCGCTCTCAACTCTGATAGGATATGGAGGATCAATCCAATGAGCAAGCATTGCGAGCATTGCCATCATGACCACGAGGAAGAACACGAACATCACGAGCATCATGAACACGGTCACGAACACAATCACGAGCATGGCCACGGGGAAGAGGGCGAGCGGAAAACCATGCTGATCCGCATTGGGGCCAGCGCGGTGCTTCTGCTGGCGGGGCTGCTGCTGCCTGTTGCGGAGGGAATTAAAATCGCCCTGTACGTGCTGTCCTGGCTGGTGGTGGGCTATTCGGTGGCTCTGGAAGCGCTGAAAAGCGTCCTGCACGGGCAGGCGCTGGACGAAATGTTCCTGATGACCGTGGCTTCGGTGGGCGCGTTCTGCATTGGGGAATACGCCGAGGCGGTGGCGGTGATGCTGCTGTATCAGATCGGCGAATTTTTCCAGGACTACGCCGTGGATCAGAGCCGGGAATCCATCGCCGGGCTCATGGACATCCGCCCCGATTCCGCCAACGTGGAACGGGAGGGCCGGGTGGAAACCATTCTGCCGGGCTTCGTGCAGGTGGGCGAAACCATCGTGATCCGCCCCGGCGAAAAAGTGCCCCTGGACGGAACCGTGCTGCAAGGCGCTTCCTCTCTGAATACCGTTGCGCTCACCGGTGAAAGCACGCCCCGGCCCGTCAAGGAAGGGGACGCGGTACTCAGCGGCTGCGTGAACATTCAGGGCGTGCTGCGGGTGCGCGTGACCCACGCCTACGAGGATTCCACCGTGGCCCGCATTTTGGAGCTGGTGGAGCACGCCGGAGAAACCAAGTCCAAGGCCGACCGGTTCATTACCCGCTTCGCCCGCATTTATACCCCCGTGGTGGTGGGCCTGGCCGTGCTGGCCGCCCTGGTGCCGCCTCTCTTCTTCGGCGGCGACTGGAACCGGTGGATCACCTCCGCCCTCACCTTCCTGGTCATTTCCTGCCCCTGCGCCCTGGTGATCTCCGTGCCCCTCACCTTTTTCAGCGGCATCGGCGGCGCGTCCCGCCGGGGCATCCTGATTAAAGGCGCGGGCTATCTGGAAACCCTGGCCCAGACCGAAATCGCCGTGTTCGACAAGACCGGCACCGTCACCCGGGGCAGCTTTTCCGTCACGGACGTGCACGCCGAAAACGGCGACGCCCAGGGCCTGCTTTCCCTGGCCGCCGCGGCGGAAGCGTTCAGCACCCACCCCATCGCCCAATCCCTGCTGGAAGCCTGCGGCAAGGAAAACGCCCCGCTGAAAGCCGACAGCGCGGAGGAAATCTCCGGCCACGGCGTGCGCGCCCAGGTGGGCGGCCGGCGGGTGGCCGTGGGCAATGAAAAACTCATGGCCCTGGAGGGCGTTTCCTGCAAATCCGTGCAGGCGGCGGGCACCGTGGCCCATGTGGCCGTGGACGGCCAGTACGCCGGATACATCGTCATCGCCGACGAAATCAAGCCCGGCGCGAAGGACGCCGTTTCCGCCCTGCGGGAGCTGGGCGTGAAAAAAGCGGTCATGCTCACCGGCGACCGGGAGCACGCCGCCGAAACCGTGGGCCGCGCCATCGGCATGGATGAAATTTACGCCGGGCTGCTGCCTGATGGCAAAATGGAAAAGGTGGAAGACCTGCTCCGTGAGAAAGGTGACCAGGGCGCGCTGGTTTTCGTGGGAGACGGCATCAACGACGCGCCTGTCCTGGCCCGCGCCGACATCGGCGTTGCCATGGGCGCGCTGGGCTCCGACGCCGCCATCGAAGCGGCGGACGTGGTGCTCATGGATGATGACCCCTTGAAGCTCCCCGCCGCTATCCGCATCGCCCGCCGCACGCTGGGCATCGTTCGTCAGAATGTGATCTTCTCCCTGGCTGTCAAGCTGCTGGTCATGGCCCTGGGCGTGCTGCACCTGGCCCCTCTCTGGGCGGCGGTTTTCGCCGACGTGGGCGTGTGCTTTATCGCCATCCTCAACGCCATGCGCGCCATGCGGACCATATAAAATGATATAAAACAGGCCATGGGGCGCTGAAGCTCCATGGCCTGTAATCTATCATAGGGGAAATCAGTTGGATTCCAGGATCACCGTATCGTTCTGGACGCGGACCGTGAGGCCCAGGGCGTTCAGGAAGTCTTCGCCCACGAACAGATCGCTGTGCCAGACCAGGGCGTTATCGGCGAGGGACGCGCCGTCCACGGTCAGGGTATGTACAGCGCCGTCGGCGTAGGAAACCGCCACCTGATGCTCCAGAATGGTGGCTGTGCCGGGGCCGCTGTAAGGCCAGCCCAGGGCGTCCGCCAAATCATGCAGGCTGATCATGAGGCCGCCGGTCTGATCCCGGTACCAATCCACGGAAGAAGCCGTGCCGTTCATGCTCACTGTGCCGCCGCCCCGGGTCAGGTCAGCCTGAGGTGTCTGGGTGGGTTCAGCGGTGGGTTCAGGTGTAGGCTCGGGCGTGGGTTCAGGTGTAGGCTCGGGCGTGGGTTCAGGCGTAGGTTCAGCGGTAGGTTCAGGCGTGGGTTCTGCGGTAGGTTCTGCCGTAGGTTCTGCGGTAGGCTCCGCCGTAGGTTCGGCCGTAGGTTCTGCGGTAGGTTCTGCCGTAGGTTCGGCTGTGGGTTCGACCGAAGGTTCCGCAGTCGGCTCAGCCGTGGGTTCCGCAGTCGGCTCCACCGTAGGTTTTGCCGTGGGTTCAACGGTCGGCTCTGTGGTAGGTCCCGCCGTAGGTTCAGCTGTGGGCGTAGGCGTGGGGATCATGGTGGGAATCGGGGAGGGCACAGGCGTGGGCTTCGCCGTAGGAACGGCGGTGGGGGCCTGGTAGGAATATGTAAAGATCACCACGGAGGGGGAGGCCTTGCCCTTGGCATTCACCGTCACGCTCACGGGATTCTGGCTTACCAGCCGGTAATTGCCGTCCACCAGGACGGAGGAAGCGTAAACGGGAATGGTTGCGCCGTAAGCGATGGTGACGATGGTTTCGTTGAGCAGGAGGCCCTTTTCATCCATGTACCGCACGGGGATTTGGGCCTGCCTGGTTTCCGGCGCGGGGGTGGGGGTGACGTTGCGGAAGGTGAAAATCACGCTGGAGGGGGAGGCCATGCCCGCGTAGCTCACCGATACGGCAACGCTGGCGGAGCTGGTCAGCTGGTAGCGCAGCGGCACCAGGCCCATGTTGACCGGCACATAGGAAACCGCGTTCCGGGGCAGGGAGGCGGTGGTCTGGTTCAGGATCACGCCGGTGTCGGTCATGTAATAAACGGGCACGGACACGGTGGTGGGCACCTGGGTGGGCGTGGGGGCCTTCTGATAGCGGAAGGTGACGGAGGCGGGGGAGGCGACGCCGTTGCGCACCGTGACCGCCACCGTGGCGGGCGAAACGAGGGTATAGTTCGCGCCTACGTTGCTGTCGTTGGCATAGATCACGGAGCTGTCGTAGCACACCATATCCACCCGGTTGATCAGCAGCCCGTTCTGGTCCACATAGTACACGGGCACGGTCACGCCCGTCAGGGCGGTGGGAATGGGGGTGGGGCCGGGCGTGATGTCCGGCGGGGCGGTGACCACGGAAAGGCTTTCATACAGCACCCGCTGGGTAGCCTTGCCCGCAATGCCGTCCGCCGTCAGGTCGTTATAATATTGAAAGCGTTCCACGGCCCGCTTGGTGTTCTGGCCGTAAATGCCGTCGATTTTGCCGGTGAGGTAGCCCAATTCGGCCAGCCTGCGCTGCAGCTTGCGCACGTCCTCGCCCCGGTCGCCCACGTACAGGGAGGTGTACACGGTGGGAACGGGGGTAGGCGTCAGGGTGGGCACGGCTGTGGGAACCGCCGTGGGCGTGGGGGTGATAAAGGAATACGGCGTCGCGGTCACATAGGCGAACGGCGTCGCCGTGGGATACGCCGGAGGCGGCGTGGCGGCGGAACCCGCTTCGGTGGCCGCGCCTACCACCAGCATCATGTAGACGAGCAGAGTTTTCATCAAATCCATGGTATCACTCCTTTGGCCGTCATGCTTCCGTTTATACGGAAACCGCCGGGGAGAACACCGGCGGCGTCGTTTCACTTATACAGACGAATGCGGGGGCTGTTTTCTTCCTGAAACAGTAAAAAAATCGGGAAAAAATCACAGATCCAGGAATTTTTTGAATTCGGGCAGAATGCCGATGCCGTCCGGGTAATGGGCGGCGAACTGGGGCACGGCGTGGCTGGGGAAGGAATTGCCCTCGATAAAGCGGGGGCCGTCCTCGGTGATGGCCACGTCCCAAGCCACGAACCGCACCTGGGGCACCACCCGCATGGCGTCTAAGCACATGGCCTTGGCTTCCTCAAAGAAGGGGATTTGGAACCCGATGATGGGCGTGCCGGTGATGGGGTGCTTTTCGTAGGTGTTGCCGAGCTTGTCCGCGCCCACGGTGAGCAGGGTGCCGGTGTCCAGGTCTACCCTGGCGGCCATGCCGCCGCAGTCCACGTTGTCCATCACCCGGCCGTTGCCGATGCGCAGGAAAGCGTACACGATGCCTTCCTTTTTATCTCCCAGCAGGGTGGCGATGCGCACGGTGTTCACGGAGGTGGGGCACATGCGGGACATTTCCCGGTGCTGGATCACCACTTCCTCCAAAATGCCGTCGCCGTTTTCCAGCAGCTGATCCCGGAACAGGCCGGGGTTCGCTTCCCAGTCCTTCTGCTGGTATTTCACGATGCCCTGGCCGCTGGAGCCTTCCAGGGGCTTGTAGATCACCTGATCCTTATCGGAAAGGAATTTGTTCAGTGCCTCCTGGGTCATGCTCTCGTCGCACTTGATCCAGTCCCGCTGCACCCACTTGGCAAACGTGGTGTTGAACTGGGTCTTGTCGTCGAAAAAGTGCCAGTAAGCCTTATCGTTCATCCGGCGCACGATCTCGTTGGAGATGCCCCGGGTGATCACGCTGCGGCGCTGGGCGTCGTTCAGCCGGTACATTTCGGCGATTTTGTAATCCATGTAGCCCGCGTTGTATTTCAGGGCGCACTTGCCCATATCGGCCAGCAGCCAGGCGGTGGGCTTGCCCGTCTTTTTATGCAGCATGCGCGCGGTGTCCCGCATGCGGGCGAAATCCATTTTGCCCACACGTTTGAAAACATAGGAGAGTCGGCTCATAATTTGCCTCCGAAAAAAACATTGACGGCGGAAGGAGTGTTCCCCTTCCACCGCTCCCATTATACGCCATCTTTTCCGGCAATGCAAGGCTTGTTTCCCGGCTTGACGGGGTTTACGCACGAATTACAAATTGGGATTTGTAGGGGGGCTGTTGGGGGCGCTCCGCCCCCAGTTCCGCAGGCTCAAAAGTCGCAACTCCCCTTCATGGGGAGATTGCTCCTTTTCGCCTGATCTCACCGCCGATGAGATTCCCGCCACAGGCGGTCATCGGCGGTTCGTCCCCGCGGCAGGGGATGATCCCCTGCACCCTCTCCTGCGGAAATTACTTGATGCGTAGAGACAACTTGGTTCCCGCTGTTGCATGAATAAGGATAGCAAAATTTTACGGCCTTGTGCTTCTGGCCCGGCCGCCTTTGGCGGCCAACCCGGATGCGAAGCATCCGGGGAAAGCCAGGGAATAATCCCCAGGAAAAAAGCGAGCTTTTTCCCTGGGATTTTCCCGGCTTTCTTGGGCCAGAAGCTTCAAACTTTCGTAAACCCCAGCGCCGCAGGCGGCGCTTGTTCGGTATATCCTTGCAAGCTGCTTCGCCAAGTGAGGGTCCAGGGAGATCATCTCCCTGGTCGGGGGTTTGGGGGCGGAGCGCCCCCAACGTCTCCCCCCAACAAATCTCAATTTCTCATTCATGCGTAAGTCCTGTCCGGCTTGACAGTGCCGCGCCGACAGATTACAATAGATTTGCGCAAAAAAGCCGGAGGGAGGGAAAAGAGGCCGTGGTTTTTTCCAGCTTTACTTTTCTGCTGTATTTTTTTCCGGCTGTGATCCTGATCCATTATTTCCTGCCCCGGCGGGCGCAGAACCCGTTTTTGCTCCTTGCCAGCCTGCTGTTTTACGCCTGGGGCGATATTCGCCGGGTGCCCCTGTTTTTGGGGCTGCTCACCGCGGACTGGGGCCTGGGCCTGCTGATGGGCAAAAGCGAAAAGAAGGGAACGCGCGCCCTGTGGCTGACGCTGGGGCTGGCGTGCAGCTTCGGCGCGCTGATTTTCTATAAATACACCGCCTTTTTCCTGGGCGCGGTGGGGGTACAGTGGAGCGGGGCGATGGACCTGACGCTGCCCCTGGGCATCAGCTTTTTCACCTTCCAGGCGGCGGGCTACCTGATCGACGTGTACAGGGGCGCGGTGAAACCGGAAAAGGACCCCGTGGCCTTCGGCACGTTCCTGTTCCTCTTTCCCCAATTGATCGCCGGGCCTATCGTGCGGTATCAGGATCTGGCCGGCCAGCTGCATATAAAAAGGAAGCCGGACGCCCGCGCCCTGGACGGCGGTATGGCGCTTTTTGCCCTGGGCTTGGGGGCCAAAACCCTTCTGGCCAATCCTCTGGGGGCCATGTTCAAGGAACTCCGGGGCTTTCCGGGGGATATGGCCTGCGCCTGGCTTTCCCTGATTGCTTACAGCTTACAGATTTATTTTGATTTCATGGGCTATTCCGTCATGGCGGTGGGCATGGGCAGGATGCTTGGCTTTTCCTTCCCCCGGAATTTCGATCACCCTTACGCCGCCGTGTCGGTGACGGATTTCTGGCGGCGGTGGCACAAAACGCTCAGCGGCTGGTTCCGGGATTATGTGTATATTCCCCTGGGCGGCAGCAGGCGGGGAAAAGTCCGGGAGGCGCTGAACCTGCTGGCGGTGTGGCTGCTGACGGGCCTTTGGCACGGGGCGGACTGGACGTTCCTGCTCTGGGGCCTTTGGTACTTCGTGTGGCTGGCATTTGAAAAATTCCTGCTGAAAAAGCGGCGGATCAGGCCCGCGTTTTTGGGCAGGCTGCTCACGCTGCTTTGCGCGGCGCTGGGCTGGGCCCTCTTCGTGTCCGACGGGCTGGGGGAATTCGGACGATACTGCCAGGATCTGTTCTGCTTCCGCGCCGCGCCACAGGCCCTGTTCTGGCTGCGCGAATACGCGGTTTTGCTGCTGCTGGCCGTCCTTTTCTGCGTTCCCAAGGCGGTGGAGGGCTTGAAAACGCTCGCCCGGAAGTATCCGGTTTTCCGGTTTGCCGCCGTGGTTGTGCTGATCCTGCTTTCGGTCGCGTCGCTTGCCGCGTCCACCTTCAATCCGTTTCTGTATTTCCGATTCTAAGGGGAGGGAGAGCCTATGCGAAAGGCGCCGGTTTTCTGCGCTGTGATGGCGCTTTTGCTTGCGATCGCCATCGGCGGGGCGCTGCTTCCCGACAGGGAGAAAAGCGAATTGGAGAATCGGGTCCTCTCCTCTTTCCCCGCCTTCTCCTGGGCGGGCTTTCAGGACGGCCGCTGGACGGACGATCTGGAGACCTACGCCGCCGACCAATTGCCCCTGCGGGACGCGTTTGTTTCCGTATATATGGCCTCCCAGGCGGCGCTGGGCAAGCGGACGACGGAGGGCGTGATCTTAGGAAAAGACGGCAGGCTGTTTGACCGGACGGACGGCTGGAAGGTACGGAACGTTGAGCGGAACGCCGCGACCTTACAGGAGCTGGCGGAAAAGACCGGCCTGCCCGTGTACCTGCTGGCGGTGCCCTCCGCGGCGGCCGTATACCCCGAAGCGCTGCCCGCCTGGGTTCCCGTGGCGGACGAGGAAGCGCTGCTGGCGGCGGCGGGGGAGAAAGCGGCGGTGATCCCCCTGCTTTCGGCGCTGACCGCCGCAAAGGAAAGCGCGGCCGATTCGCTGTACTACCGCACGGATCACCATTGGACGGCGGCGGGCGCGCGGGTCGGGTATTTAGCGGTGTGCGAAGCAATGGGGCTGGAGCCGCTCAAGGAGGAAGCGTATCAGGATTATCCCGGCTTTTTCGGCAGCTATTACGCCCGTTTCCCGCTGCCGTGGCTGCAAGGAGACGTGTTCCGCTCCCCCCTGGAGGACGGCTTGAAGCTCGCCGTGGCCGGGGAAGAAAAGAACGGCATCCTGGACGGGGACGCGGTGGCGGGCCGGGATAAATACGCCGCCCTGCTTTACGGCAATCATCCCATGATGGAGCTTTACAACGATCAGGCCCCGGATCAAACCCTGTTCGTGATCAAGGATTCTTACGCCAACGCCCTTCTGCCCGCCCTGAGTCGGCATTACCGGCGTATCGTGGCCGTGGACGCCCGATACTTCACGCGGGATATCGTGGAAGCGGTGAAAAACAGTGAAGGAGACGCCGTCTTATGCGTTTATGGATTGAACGGGCTGTCCACCGGCCGCGCCATCGCGCTGCTGCCAGGGCTTTGATCGCCGCGCTGCTGCTGCTTGCGCTGCTTCCTTCGGCCCTGGGAGAAACGCTCCGGGCTTACTGCGACCCCGACACGCCCCCGCCTTTTGTTCCCGAGCATGCGCCGGCGGGCGACGATTATTTTTCCGACGCTGTGTTCATCGGCGATTCCATGATGGAATACTGGGAAATATACGAATTGCTGCCTACGGCCTCTTTCGTATGGCAGGTCGGCATGAGTCCCATGTCCGTGGGCAGAAAGCAGTTCCGCGTGGCGGGTTCCAATGAAAAAATTTCCACCTACGACCAGGCCGCCCTGTATCATCCCGCGAAAATTTATGTGTGGCTGGGGGCCAACGGGCTGGATACAAAAAACTCGGAATTGGTGCTTGAGGACTATGAAAAAATGGCCGACGAGCTGATTGCCCATTTTCCCGACGCCCTGATTTACGTGATCAGCCCGCCGCCCATGACCTGGAAACGCGCGACCCAGGAAAAATATCCGGTGGCGCCCCGCCGATATGAAAACTTCGAGGGTATGCTTCGGGAGCTTGCCGCCCGGCGAAACTTTTACTATATCGATGCCTATCATCTGGTCACGGGAGAGAACGGCTATATGCGCGGCAATTGTTCCATCGGCGACGGGTTCCACCTGAACCGCACGGCGCTGGGCATGGTGACCGATTACATCCGGGCGCATACGGCGCCCTATCGGAAGACGGAGGAGAACCCGCAATGAGAAAGCCAGGAATCGTTTGCTCTCTGCTTCTGTGTCTGGCCCTTCTGCTCACCGGCTGCGGGCAGGAAGCGCCCAAGGCGGAACCCGACCTCACCTGCGCCCAGTGGAGCGACAAAATCCAGGCCGCGGCGGAATTTGCGGCAATG
Organism: Clostridia bacterium; assembly: GCA_017443295.1. Lineage (GTDB taxonomy): Bacteria > Bacillota > Clostridia > Christensenellales > Aristaeellaceae > RUG563. The sequence continues at coordinate 4,113 of JAFSNT010000065.1, read as the reverse complement.
ACGGATGTGAACGAAAAATATCTGGAAAAGGCGCTGCTGATCCAAGCCTCTTCGCTGTCGGACTGGGCTTTCCGCCGGGACGCGGAGGGGGCCACCCCCGAAATGATCCTTCTGCTTCGGGTGAAGCCGGAGGCGGACAAAGCCGCCGTGATCCAGGCGGTCAAGGATTACCTGGAGGAGAGGACGCTGCTGTACCGGGATTATCAGCCCGACCAGCTGTTCAAACTGGAAAACGCCAGCATCATGGAAAAGGACGGCTTGATTGCCCTGGCCGTGTCGCCCGACGCCGAAAAGGCCGCCTCGGCCCTGGGCGGGGGCTGGAACAGGGTGCAGTAAAGGGCTTTGAGACGCCATACGTCCGCAAATATGCGAAATTCTTTCGCTGCGGGCGTTTTTTTCTTGAAAAACCAGTTGACAACAGGCGTTGACAATGCTATTATGGTACAGTTGCCTGCCGTATGCGGGTAACATTGTTCCTGTGCGGCAGGACGGAGGGATCGGGAATGCCCGAGAGGCTGAAAAAACGCGCTCTGCGCGTGGTCGGCGCGCGGCAGGTGCTGCGGGCCATCAAGCAGGATCGGGCGGAAGCGGTCTTCCTGGCCATGGACGCCGGGCCGCAGATTCGCGGCGCGGTGGAGCAGGCCGCGAAAGAGGCAAACGTGCCCCTCCGGATGGTCGCCACCATGGAGGAGCTGGCCGCCCTGTGCCGGGTGGACGTGCCCTCGGCAGCCGCCGCCGTGTACAGGAACCAACAATGACTATATATTCCCGAGGGTTGCGGGGATGTTATAGGAGGAGACCGTTGAACCGGCTCCGATAAATTATCAGGAGGTGCTTCCATGCCAACGATCAATCAGTTGATCCGCAAGGGAAGAGAAAAGGTTGTCAACAAGTCAACCGCGCCCATCCTGCAGGGTTGCCCGCAAAAGCGCGGCGTCTGCCTGAGCGTGAAAACCACCACGCCCAAGAAGCCCAATTCGGCTCTGCGCAAGATCGCGAGAATCCGTCTGACCAATTCCATCGAAGGTACTTGCTACATTCCCGGAATCGGCCATAACCTGCAGGAGCACTCCGTCGTGCTGATCCGCGGCGGCCGTGTGCGCGATCTGCCCGGCGTCCGTTACCACATCATTCGCGGCGCGCTGGACACGGCCGGCGTTGCCAAGCGCATGCAGGGCCGTTCGCTCTACGGCGCTAAGCGTCCCAAGAAGTAAGAACCGCTCCCCTGACCGTGGGCCGCTGCCCCGGCGCAATCCAGGGACGGAACCGCGAGATGGCTGGAACATCCATCCGCAGGCCGCCCGCAGAGCGCGCCCCGCACCGACAAATGGAACGGCATGATGCTGACATGCCGCGGTCGGCCCGATGGGAAACGGTGAAAATTTGAGGAGGGAACTACATGCCCCGTCGTGGATTTATCCCCAAGCGCGAAGTGCTCCCCGATCCCGTGTATGGGACGGTCGTAGTCACCAAGCTCATCAACCAGATCATGCTCGACGGCAAGCGCGGCGTGGCCCAGCAGGTCTGCTACCAGGCTTTCGAGACGATCAAGGATAAGACCGGCAAAGAGGCCAACGAAGTGTTTCAGCAGGCGCTGAACAACGTGATGCCTCAGCTGGAAGTGAAGGCCCGCCGCGTGGGCGGCGCCACCTATCAGGTGCCTGTGGAAATCCGGCCCGAACGCCGCCAGACCCTGGCCCTGCGCTGGATCGTTGATTTCTCCCGCAAGCGCGGCGAAAAGACCATGGCCGAACGCCTGGCCAACGAACTGATGGAAGCTGCCAACAACGGCGGCAACGCAGTCAAGCGCAAGGAAGAAATGCATCGTATGGCCGAAGCCAACAAGGCTTTCGCCCATTACCGCTGGTAAGCCGCATCGGGTCATAACCCGGCGGCAAGCGGAAAACCACCCGTATCAGAAAGAGGAGAACGCGAAAACATGCCCAGAAGTCACCCCTTGGATAAAGTCCGCAACATCGGCATCATGGCGCACATTGACGCCGGGAAAACCACGACAAGCGAACGCATCCTGTTCTATACCGGCAGGACCCACCGCTTGGGCGAGGTGCACGAAGGCGCGGCAACCATGGACTGGATGGAAGAGGAGCAGGAGCGCGGGATCACCATCACCTCCGCCGCTACCACCTGTCAATGGAAGGGCTACCGCATCAATTTGATTGATACGCCCGGCCACGTGGACTTCACGGTAGAAGTGGAGCGTTCCCTGCGCGTATTGGACGGCGCTGTGGCCGTCTTCTGCGCCAAAGGCGGCGTAGAGCCCCAGAGCGAAACCGTATGGCGTCAGGCCAGCAAGTACCATGTGCCCCGCATCGCCTACATCAACAAAATGGACATTACCGGCGCGGACTTCCACCGTGTGGTGGATATGATGCGCACCCGGCTCGGCGCCAAGGCCGTACCGATCCAGCTGCCCATCGGCAAGGAAGCTTCCTTCAAGGGCATCATTGATCTGGTCCGCATGAAGGCCGAGGTCTATTACGACGATGAAGGCAAGGACATCCGCGAGGAAGAAATTCCCGCCGATCTCCTGGAGGAAGCCAAAACCCTGCGGGAAGAAATGGTGGAAGCGGCCGCCGAGCAGAACGACGAACTGATGGAAAAATTTCTGGTGGGCGAAGAGCTGACCGAGGAAGAAATCATGTCCGCCCTGCGCACCGGCACCCTGTCCTGCGCCCTCACCCCCGTTCTGTGCGGCACTTCTTACCGCAACAAGGGCGTGCAGCCCCTGCTGGACGCCGTTCTTGCGTATCTGCCCTCCCCCCTGGACGTGCCCCCCGTACACGGCGTGACCAAGGACGGCGAAAAGGAAGAAATTCGTCACGCGAGCGACGAAGAGCCCTTCTCCGCCCTGGCCTTCAAGATCGCCGCCGACCCCTTTGTGGGCAAGCTGGCCTTCTTCCGCGTGTACTCCGGCACCATCAGCAGCGGCAGCTACGTATATAACTCCACCAAAAAGAAGCGGGAACGCTTCAGCCGCATCGTGATGATGCACGCCAACCACCGCGAGGACGTGGAAACGGTGTATTCCGGCGAAATCGCCGCCGCCGTGGGTTTGAAGGACACCACCACAGGCGATACCCTGTGTACGGAAGGCCGGCCCATCGTGCTGGAATCCATGGAATTCCCCGATCCCGTCATTCAGGTGGCCATCGAACCCAAGACCAAGGCCGGTCAGGACAAGATGGCGCTGGCGCTGCAGCGTCTGGCGGAAGAAGATCCCACCTTCAAAACCTACACTGATCAGGAAACGGGCCAGACCATCATCGCCGGTATGGGCGAATTGCATCTGGAAATCATCGTGGACCGCATGCTCCGCGAATTCAAGGTGGAAGCCGTCGTGGGCAAGCCCCAGGTGGCCTACAGGGAAACCATCACCAAGCCGGTCACGGCCGAGGGCCGGTTCGTCCGTCAGACGGGCGGCCACGGTCAGTACGGCCACTGCGTGATCGAGCTGACGCCCCAGGAGCCCGGCGCCGGATACGCCTTTGAAAACAGGATCGTGGGCGGCGTGATCCCAAAGGAATTCATCGCCCCCATCGACGCGGGCATTCAGGAAGCCGCAGGCTCCGGCCTGCTGGGCGGCTTCGAGGTGGTCGATTTCAAGGCCGCCGTCATCGACGGCAGCTACCACGAGGTGGACTCCTCCGAAATGGCCTTCAAGATCGCCGGTTCCATGGCCTTCAAGGAAGCGCTGGCGAAAGCGGATGAACGTCTGCTGGAGCCCATGATGAAGGTAGAAGCCATCGTGCCCGATCAGTATTTGGGCGACGTGGTGGGCGATATCAATTCCCGCCGCGGACGCATCGACAACATCGAATCCCGTTTGGGTGAACAGAGCGTGCATTGCTTCGTTCCCCTGAGTGAAATGTTCGGCTATGCCACCGACCTGCGGTCCCGCACCCAGGGCCGCGGCATGTATACCATGCAGTTCGACCACTACGAGGAAGTGCCCAAGAGCGTGGCCGAAAAGGTCGTAGGCAAGCGTTAAACAGGGTTTCCTGTTTTACAATCACTGAACTGAATTGGAGGGAGAATCCCCATGGCAAAGGAAAAATTTGAGCGCAATAAGCCGCACGTAAACATCGGCACCAT
>JAFSNT010000064.1 GCA_017443295.1 Clostridia bacterium | reverse complement strand
CTTTTCACTTTTCACTTTTCACTTTAGGGGAGGGATCAATAATGCGCGCGGTGGTTCAGCGGGTTTCAGAGGCCTATGTTACAGTAGAAGGAAAAGAGACGGGCCGCATCGAAAAGGGATTGATGGTTTTATTGGGTGTAGAAACGGGCGACACGGAAAAGGACGCCGCTTACATGGCGGGGAAGATCGCCAAGCTGCGCATCTTTGAGGATGAAAACGAAAAGATGAACCTGTCCGTTCAGGACGTGGGCGGCAAGGTGCTGGCGGTGAGCCAATTCACCCTTTTGGGCGACGCCAGGGGGCAAAACAGACCGGGGTTTACTTTGGCGGAGCGGCCGGAGCGGGCCAACGAGCTGTATGAAGTCTGCTGCGCCGAAATCCGCAAATTGGGCGTGCCGGTGGAAAACGGCGTGTTCCGCACCCACATGAGGGTAAGCCTCACCAACGACGGCCCCGTGACCATCCTGCTGGACAGTCACAAGGCGTTTTAAAGGACGATTCCTATGCACGTATCTGTTCAGTCGAGCTGGATTTCCGCTGATTTGTTCGGTTTTCGGATGTAGGGGCGGATAATATCCGCCCGCAATTGCTGGATATCACGAACGCCGGGGAAATCAACAATCCCATTATGTTACGCGGAGCGGGCGGATATTATCCGCCCCTACGGTTTATATCCAAACAATGTGGGAAAACAATGCTTGTCTGAATAGTTGCCCATGAACATTGTTAAGGGGGATGGGTATGAAAATCGACACTTTGGAGTTAGGTCCTATCCAGACCAACTGCTATATCGTGTACAACGAAGGCGCGGAGGAAGCCGTGGTCATTGACCCCGCCGGAGAGCCGGAGAAGATCAAAAAGGCCCTGGACGGGAAAAAAGCGGCGGCCATGCTGCTGACTCACGGGCATTTTGACCACACCGGCGCTCTTTCCGCCTTTGAAGGAACGCCCATTTATATGCACCCCGCCGACGACGTGATGCTGCTGGATCCCGTATGGAGCGCCGGGGAGCTGTTAGGGGACAACGAACCCCGCCCCGCCGCCACCCATTACGTGCAGGAGGGATCGAAGCTGCGTTTGGCGGGCCTGGATATCGCGGTGCTGCACACGCCGGGGCACACCTTGGGCAGCGTTTGCTACCTGATCGGGGACGTGCTGTTCACGGGCGACACCATGTTCTGCGGCTCCTATGGCCGCACCGATCTGCCCGGCGGCGACGAAGAAGCGCTGTCCCGTTCCCTGCGGCGGCTGCTGAAGCTGGAAAAGAACTATATCGTCTGTCCGGGCCACGGGGAACCCACCGGCATTTATCAGGAACGGGAGCTGTACGGCCTATGAACGTATCCATTTTTACCCCCACGCCCCAGTTCGCCAATGATTTGTGCGACGTGGTGCGCATCTTCTGGGGCGGCGCGGCCTTTTCCGTCAACGAACCGGGGGGCGACGTGACGATCAACCACACCGAGCAGGTGCGGGACGGGGTGCGCTTCTGCCGCATGGAAATGGCGGGCGCATATTCCTTTCTATATGAAAAAAGCCGGGCGGTCTGCGCCGATCCCCTGCTGGAAAAGCGATATCACAAGCGGCTCATCAAGCAATGCCTGTACGAAATCATGAAGCGGGCCGCGGGCCGCACGCCGCCCTGGGGATCCCTCACCGGCATCCGCCCCACCCGCCTGATTTACGAGGGCATGAGCCGGGGCCTGACGCTAACGGAAGCCACGGAGGAGGTGCGGGATATTTTCGATATCCTGCCCGAAAAGGCCGCCCTGCTCCGGGAAATCGTGGAAGTCCAATCCCAAATGGGGGAACCGGAGGATAAGGACGTGGATTTATACGTGGGCATTCCCTTCTGCGTGTCCCGGTGCGCTTACTGCTCCTTTTTGAGCGGCGAGGTGGGCAAGGGCAGGCAATTGCCCCCTTACGTGGACGCCCTGGAAAAGGAAATCGCGGGTACGCTTTCGCTGATCGAAGAAAAAGGCTTAAACCCCCGGGCCTTTTACATGGGCGGCGGCACGCCCACGTCCCTGAGCGCCCCGCTGCTTGACCGGGTGCTGTCCGCCGTTCAGCCCTTCATTGACAGGGCCAAAGAAGTGACCGTGGAAGCGGGGCGGCCCGACACAATAGATGAAGAAAAGCTCCGGGTGATCCGGGATCACGGGGCCACCCGCATTTCCATCAACCCCCAGACCATGCACGACGAAACCCTCCGGCGCATCGGCCGCCGCCACACCGCCGCCCAGACGGAAGCGGCTTACGCCCTGGCCCGGAAACGCGGTTTCCGCCACATCAATATGGATCTGATCGCCGGTCTGCCGGGAGAAGACTTTGGTATGTTTTTGCAGTCTTTGGCCTGGAGCCGCGCCCTGTCGCCCGAAAGCCTGACGGTACACACCCTGAGCATCAAGCGCTCCAGCCTTTTGCACCTGTGGGAAGCGGAATTGCCCGACGGGGACATGGTGGCCCGGATGGTGGACGCGGGCCGGGCGGAAGCGGAAGCGCGCGGCATGCGGCCCTATTACCTGTACCGGCAGAAGCACATGGCGGGCAACCTGGAAAACGTGGGCTACGCCTTGCCCGGCCACGGGTGCCTGTACAACGTGGACATGATGGAGGAAACGGGCCACGTGATGGCCGTGGGCGCGGGGGCCATCAGCAAGCGGGTGGATCCGTCCATGGGCCGCATCGAGCGCGCCCCCAACGTGAGCGAAATCAGCCAGTACATCGAGCGGACGGGGGAAATGCTGGAAAGAAAGCGGAACCTGTGGGATACGCCCTGGGGTTCCGCGGCTCACGCATCAATGAAATTGGGATTTGCAGAGGTAGGAAGTAGAAGGTAGGAGGTAGGAGGTTATATAGTGTTTTCAAAAGAAAGAAAGTCTGGCTTTCGTTCATTGAACCAACTATATAAAACTCCTACCTCCTACTTCCTACCTCCTACCTGAATAAAACCCAATTCTCCATTCCTGTATGAACCCCGGCCCGGCCCCGCCCCGCCGTCAGTGCGTCACGCGAAAAGTAACGCGCATCCGTCTGCTTTTTTGCTCCTGTGAAAACAGGGGCTTTTTTTCTTTGGATTTGCTTTGGTTTTCTTCCATATGCCGTCGCCTCCCGCCTTAGGATGCCCGTCACAACAGGAAACGATACATTCTTGCATAAAAACGCGCATGATTTTGCTGGAATTTGTTAAAAATGGGCTTGCGTCTTTTTGGTTTTTATGGTATGCTTAAGGTACTAAGTTGAACCGCATGATCTGAACGAGCCGAACGAGCGTGGGGGTTTTTGTATGATCAACATGCACATTTTCCTGGTCGGCATGGCCGGCGCAGGGAAAACCAGTTTGGGCCGCAGGCTGGCGCAAAATCTGAACTGGCGTTTCGTGGACACGGATCAGCGCGTGTGCGAAATGCTGGGCATGTCGTCCGTGAACGAAATCTTCTCCTCCTTGGGCGAGCCTTT
>JAFSNT010000009.1 GCA_017443295.1 Clostridia bacterium | reverse complement strand
TTTATCGTCCGGCATGTACTGCTGGGCCACCCAATGGCCGGGATAATCGTGGGGATATTTGTATTCCTGGCCGGTTTTCACGCCCAAACGCTCGTTGCCCGCGTAATGGGAATCCCGCAGGTGGGCGGGCACGGGGCTGAAGCCGCCCTGCTCCGCGTCCTGCCGGGCGGCGTCCATGGCCATGACCACGGAATTGGATTTGGGGCTGACGCACACGGCCAAAATGGCCTGGGTCAGGCTCAGCCGCGCTTCCGGCATGCCCACCGTTTCCAGGGCTTGAGCGGCGGCCACCGCCTGGAGCATGGCGATGGGATTGGCCAGCCCCACGTCCTCGCTGGCGTGGGCGATGACGCGGCGGGCCAGCATGCGCGGGTCGGCCCCGGCGTACAGAAGCCGGGAAAACCACAAAAGCGCCGCGTCCGGGTCGCTGCCCCGCATGGATTTGCAGAAGGCGGACAGCATATCGTAAAACTCCGTGTCGCCGCAGCGGATGACGGGCTGCTGAATGCTGTCCTCGGCGATGGACAGGGTGATATGAATGCTTCCGTGTACTGTGGGCGTGGTGAGCGCCGCCAGTTCGATGGCGTTCAGGGCGGTGCGCACGTCGCCGTTTGCGATGCGGGCGATATGGCGCAGGGCGTCTTCGTCCGCCTGCACGTGCAGCTTGCCAAGGCCCCGTTCCTCGTCCGCGATGGCGCGGCGCAGGGCTTTTTCCACGTCTTCCTGGGTCAGCGCCTGAAACGCGAACACCCGGCACCGGCTCACAATGGCGGGGGTCATGGAAATCATGGGATTTTCGGTGGTGGAGCCGATAAAGCGGATCAGGCCGCTTTCCATGGCAGGCAGGATGGAATCGGACTGGGCCTTGCTCCAGCGGTGGCATTCGTCCAGCAGAAGATAGGTAGGCTGGCCGTACAGGGCGCGCCTGTCCGCCGCCTTTTTCAGTTCCTCCCGCACGTCGGAAACCCCGCTGGTGACGGCGTTCAGCTTGATGAAAGCGGCGTTGGTCTGCCGGGCGATGATGCCCGCCAGGGTGGTTTTGCCGCAGCCGGGGGGACCGTAGAAAATGCTGGAGGTGAGGCGATCCGCCTCGATGGCCCGGCGCAGGAGGCGTCCGAGGCCCACGATGTGCTCCTGGCCGTAAAACTCATCCAGGGTCCGGGGCCGCATGCGGTCGGCCAGAGGCGCGCCCGCCTGTTCGTTCTGGGTAAACAGCGTCATGGCTTGTCCTCCGCGATGAGGGCGGCGATTTCCTTGCCTTCGCCCCAGCGCATCACGCAGCGCTGATCCCGCGCCCCTAAAGTCATATGCAGCATGGCGATACCCATATCCAGGTTCGCGCCCGCCCGCGCGGAGGAAAGCGTCAGCGTGTTCCCCGCGAAGGACAGCCGCCAGGGCTGCAAATTCACCGCCGAAGGGGCGACGCGCACATATTCCGCCGCGTTGTAGGCCCAAAAAGGCCAGTCCGCGGGATTGGATGCGCAGATTTCAGAAAGGCGCTTGCGCTTCCGGGAGCCGCTCTCCTTATCCGGCACGCCTAAGGCGATGACGGCTTTCACCTTTTCCCCTTCCTCCAGGGGGATGTTCATCCCGCCGCGTTTGAAAGCCGCCACCCAGCAGGTGCCAAGGCCCAGGGCCACAGCCTCCAAAATGAAGGCTTCGCCGCTGATCCCGGCGTGAACCGCCGCGTGGGGAACGCGCTCGTCCGCAATGACGGCGGCGTAGCGGCGGCTGCCGTGAATATGCTCCACCAGGGGCAGGCGGCGGTAAAGATCATCGACATTCGCTTCGCCCAAGGCAATGCGCACCCCCGGCAGGGCCACCCGCGCGGCGGCGTAATGCAGGGCGCTCATTTGGCCCACGTCCGGGTCGCCCTTGAAGGCGCGCACGCTGCGGCGCTTTTGCACGGCGGCGCTGTATTTTTCGATTTGCGCGGAAGAAAAAAAGCCGTTTACGGCACAGGTATCCATGTTCATCACCTTCCCACGGCATTGTAGCATGTTCGTTCTTTTCCGTCAATGATTGACAAAGGTTTCCAGGAACAGTATAATCCGGATGAGCGCACGGGCGCAGCCGTGGCGCGTCCTGCCGCTTCCGAATGGAGCAGCGGCAGGCATCCCGAATGAAAGGAGGGAACCCCCATGAGCTTCCAAATCGCCCTGACCCAGGTGCTGCTGACCCTGTTTTATATCCTGCCGGGCTATGTGATCAGCAAAATGAAAAAAGCGTCGGCCCAGCATTTGCCCACGCTGTCGGGGGTGCTGGTGTACGTGTGCGGCCCCTGCCTGCACATTTCCGCCTTTATTTCCATGGATTTTTCCTGGGAGGGGCTAAAGGACATGGGGCTGGTGTTCGCGCTGACCTTCCTTTTGCAGGCGGCGTTCATGGCGATTTTGTACGTCCTTTTGCGCAGGAAGCAGGCGGATGGGCGCTACCGCATTTGGAACATCGCTTCCACCCTGGGCAACGTGGGCTTTTTCGGCCTGCCGGTGGTGAAGGCCCTGCTGCCCGATCACCCGGAGGCGGCCTGCTATTCCGCCATTTTCTGCGTGAGCATGAACGTGCTGGTCTTCACCATGGGCGTGTACTGCCTGACTAACGACAAAAAATATATGAGCCTGCGCTCCGCCCTGCTGAATCCCACCATGTTCGGCTTCGCCCTGGCGATCCCGCTGTATATGCTGGGGGCCAAGAATTTTCTGCCCGCCCAGGCCCTGGACGCGGTGGAGCTGCTGGGCCGCATGTCTACGCCCCTGTGCATGTTCATCTTAGGCATCCGCCTGGCCCAAAGCCCCTTGAAGCGCCTGTTTTCCCAGCCGTTGGTGTACGCTGTCAGCTTGTCCAAGCTGGCGGCGTTCCCCCTGTTCTGCTTCGCCATCATCTCGCTGCTTCCGCTGGCTATGCCCATCAAGGCCAGCATCGTGATCCTGTCGGCCGCCCCCTGCGCTTCCATCATTTTGAGCCTGGCGGAGCTGCACGGCAGCGGCGCGGAATTTTCCGCCAATTGCCTGCTGGTGAGTACCCTGCTGTGCTTCCTGACCATTCCATTATTCACATTCCTGATATAAGGGTATAAACAAAGCTGATGACGGCAAAAGAGAGTTGAGATTTCAGAGTTGAGAGTTGAGATCCATATAGTCTGCTTTAAAGTTTTTTGTTCAAAAGGCTATATATTATATATATCTGAACTCTCAACTCTTAACTCTCCTGCGTCTCTGTTCTCTTATCACGAAGCGCCGTTTACGGCTTCCTCCGCCGCGTTTTTCGCCATCTTCCAATGATAGCCCTTTCGCGTCAGCGATTGGGCGATTTTTTTCGGATCGTTTTGGAATTTGCGGCACAGCTTTTTGGCCTGTTCCACGGCGCGGCGGTATTCGTCCTCCTCGGAGAGGGTATTCAGGGCGGTTTCCGCTTCCTGCCGGTCAATGCCCTTGACGCGCAATTCCTGGGCGATGCGATTCTTCCCGTATTTCCGGGCGCGGGCGTGAACCCAGGCTTCCGCAAAGCGGGCGTCGGACACTAAATCGTGCAGCCCAAGGGTGTCCAGTACCCGCTGGATCGTCGCTTCATCGTAGCAGGAGCGCCGAAGGCGGGCGCGCACCTCCTGCTCGCTGCGTTCCCGCAGGGCCAAATATTTCATGGCCGCTTCAAGGGCGTGGGGATAGCCCCGCTCCCGAAGGTACAGCCGGTACGCCTCCGGGTCGATTTGCTGATACGTATGCACCCGCCGCTCTAAAAACAGGCCGGAGGGCGCGCGCAGGGTTTCGCCGCTTTCCATTTTGATGGTGGCGACGCCGTTTTTCCGTTTGATTTCTATGATTTTATCGCTCATTGCGGCACCCCGTCAGCACGCCGATCATTGCACGGTTTAAATCGGCCAGCACGCCGTTTCGCGCTTCGCTGGCCCCGGTGGTGAGCAGGGCGAAGCCTTTGCCCCTTTCCGGATCGAAGAACAGGCCGTGTACCGCCCCGTAGGCCATGCCCTGGTGGCCGTAAAGCACGGACGCGGTGAAATACCTGTCCTGCAGGATGAAGGTGCCGATCCCCTGGGACAGGTTGTGCGCCCGCTCCCCAAAGGGCGCAATCACCCGCCGCATTTCGTCCAGGCTCTCCCGGGTCAGGAATCCCGGCGTCATGCCCGCGATTCCTAACTTCGCCAGCTCCTGGGCGGATACGCACAGCGCGCCGTGGGCCAGGTTGTAGTGCTTTTCCGGGTTCACTTCTTGGGGCGGGAGAGGCCGGGAGCGGCGTTCCGCGGCGTTGAAATTGGGCGTTTTGTTCCTCGGCAGGATGCGGACGGCGTCGGCCAAATCCCCCCGCACCTTCTGGGGGTAATAAGTGGCGGTGACGCTCAAAGGCCGGAACACCGTTTCCTGCATGAGCGTTTCAAAATCCGTATTCGCGGCCGCTTCCATGACCACGCCCGCGACGCCCGCGCCGAAGTTGGAATACTCCCATGCTTTCCCCGGCAAATGGTCGGTGAAGCTGTCGCCCTTTAACAATTGGGTCAGCGGGACGCCCTTTGCGATGCCGCCGTTGTAATCCGCGCCATCGTGGACGCCCGCCGTGTGGGAAAGCAGCATCCGCAGGGTGATGGGCGTGTCCGGCGCTTTGGGGTGACGCAGGGAAAAGGGGAGATACGCGTTCACATCCCGATCCAGGTCGATTTTTCCCTGCTCTTTCAGCTTCATTGCCCCCATGGCGGTGACGAATTTGCTGACGGAAGCGGCGCGGAACACCGTTTCCGGCGCAGCCAAAGTATCCGGCGTGTGAGATACGCCGAAGGTCAAAGCGCCGATCGTGCCCCTTTCATCGAACAGGCACAGGGAAGCACCCGCGCAGCGAAAACGGCGCAGCACTTGTTCCGCCGCCCCGGCAATTTCCGGCGGCAGATCGGAAAAATTGATTTTTCCTTTTGTGGGTAAAAATTGAAGAAGAAACCGATACAGTCCCCAGTTTTTCATAAACCGTCTTCCTGTCTTTTTCAGTATAAACAGCCGTTTTCCGGCGCATCCTAAGGCCGTACCCAATAAAAAGGAGGGAAACGTCATGCCCAATCAAAGCGGATGCGCCCTGACCAGCAAGGATCTGAGCGTGCTGGAGGACCAGCTGACCCACATCGCCATGAGCTGCCGGGTGGCCATGCACCACGCCAACGCCTTCCAAAGCCCGGAGCTGAAAAACTTAGCCGCCACCGTGGCCCAGCATCACCGCCAGCACTTTGACGCGCTGTTCGCGTTTCTCAACGGCTGCCAGTAAAAGGAGGAAAGCGGCATGAATCAGCAGAACCAAACCTGGAATCAGAACCAGAATGCCCAGGCGGGGCAGAATCAGCCCCTGAGCGACCAGGAGCTGGCCTTCGACCTGCTCTATCAGGAAAAATCCCTGCTGGCCAACATCGCCTCCGAGGTGCTGGAGGCCAGCCAGCCCGGCATGCGCCAGGTGCTGAACGACTGCTATATGCAGATCGGCCAGGATCAGCTGCAAATCTTCAACCAGATGCAGCAGCAGGGCTGGTACCCCGTAAAGAACGCCCAGCCCCAGGACGTGCAGACCGCCAAGCAGAAATATCAGCAGATGCGCGGAACGCTCTAATCCCCCGCCACGCGGCATGCCTTTCCTTTCGGGGAAAGGCATTTTGATTATACCTTAACGCTCGCCGCTTTTCCATGCGGAAGCGGCGAGACGGCCGACCGTGCTTCGCACCGGTCGCCTCGTTATTATACCACAATGTATAAAAGAATGGGAACAGCCTTTTCAATGTTTTTCTGCTAAACAGTCGTCCTGTGCTTTATGCGCGCCTTCCGTTCATGCTTTGTTTTTTACAAATTTGAGTTTTTTGTTCACTTTTGATTATTTTATAATTTTTTATAATCACTATTGCAGGAATTATGAAATCCCCGGCGAATAACGAGACAGAAAACCATCATCATATAAGGAGGGCAAACCACAAATGCCGAAGTATAATCAGGAAACACGGGAACGCGCCATGGCGATCATGGCGGAAAAGGGCGCGAAGGCCGCCAGCGAGGAAATGAACATCAACATCATGACCCTGTATAAATGGCGCAGGGAAGAAAACGGCACGACCCCCAAGGCCAAGGCCGCGCTGGAGGGCATGGACGCGCTGCTTGCCGAGGACGTGGCCGCCAAGGATCGCCGCATCGCCGAGCTGGAAGCGGAAAACGCCCGCCTGAACGAGACCGTCAAGGGCTTGGAGGAACGCGCGTCCCGCTTCCGGGCGATCATCGAAGCGCTGATTCGCTGAGCATACTTCCCCTTCCGGTATTCACCGCGCGTCGAGCCGCTTTATCCCTTTCACGCCGTTCGACGCTGACCAATGAAATATCTTGAATCCGCGCCGCATAGATTGGGCGGGAGAAAGGGCGCTGTTTTGCGTACCCTTTTCCCGCCCTTTTTGCGGCCGTTCAGGAAGGAGAATGACAGCCCATGAACGATTCCCCCGAGCGGGAAGACGCGCTGATCCCCTCCATCTTCAGCGATGAAACGTCCCTGTTCTGCTCCCCCGCCGAACCGGAAATCGGGGACACGGTGACGGTGCGCCTGCGCCTGCGGAAGGACGCCAAGGTGCAGGTGACGCTGCTTTCCGGCTTTCCCGCCCAGGTGCTGCCCATGGAAAAGGCGAAGACCGACGGGGCCTTCGACTGGCATGAAGCGCGGCTGCAATGCCGGGACAGGGCGGCGGTTTTTTATTCGTTCCTCATCGCGTGGAAGGGAAAATATATTCACTACCGCAAAACCGGCGCGGTGCTCACGGACGCCGTGCCCTTTCCCGATCCCGCCCATTCCTTCCGCCTGCTGCCCGGCTTTCATGTACCCGCCTGGGCCAAGGGCGCGGTGCAGTACCAGATTTTCCCCGACCGTTTCCGCAACGGCGACCCTGAAAACGACGTGCTGGACAGGGAATACCGCTATACCGGCGGCTGCGTGCGGCATATCGCGGACTGGGATACCCTGCCCCAGGAGGGGGATTTTCGCTGCTTCTACGGCGGCGACCTGCCCGGCGTGATGGAAAAGCTGGATTATCTGCAATCCTTGGGCGTGGAGGCGCTGTACCTGAACCCCATTTTCGTTTCGCCCTCCAACCATAAATACGACGCCCAGGATTACGCCCACGTGGATCCCCATCTCACCGTAATCGCCCGGGACTGCAGGGTGACGCTGAAAAAGAACGAGCGGAAAAACATCCGCGCGGCGGGGTATATCCAGCGCGCCACCCTGCCGGAAAATCTGGAAGCCAGCGACGCGTATTTCGCTTCCTTCTGCCAGGAACTGCACCGCCGGGGCATGAAAATCATCTTAGACGGGGTGTTCAATCACTGCGGCTCCTTCCACCGCTGGATGGATAAGGAAAAGCTGTACGAAACGGCGGGCGGCTACCAGCCCGGCGCGTTCGGCCATCCGAACAGCCCCTACCGCAATTATTTCCAGTTTCACGACAGGACGCATTACGACAGCTGGTGGAACGTGGACACCCTGCCCAAGCTGAATTACGAAAATTCCTGGGCGCTGTGCGAGGAAATCCTGCGGGTGGCGGAAAAGTGGGCCTCTCCCCCGTATGCCGTCGACGGCTGGCGGCTGGACGTGGCGGCCGATTTGGGCCACAGCCGGGAATTCAATCACATGTTCTGGCGGGAATTCCGCCGCAGGGTGAAGGCGGTAAACCCCCATATCCTGATCGTGGCCGAGCATTACGGCAACCCCTCCGAGTGGCTCAAGGGAGAGGAATGGGACAGCGTGATGAATTACGACGCGTTCATGGAACCCGTCACCTACTTCCTCACCGGCATGGAAAAGCATTCCGAGTACCGGCGGGACGACCTGTACCAGAACGGCGGCGCGTTTTTTGATACCATGCTGGAAACCATGTCCCGCCTGCCGATGCCCTCCCTGCAATGCGCCATGAACGAGCTGAGCAATCACGATCACAGCCGCTTCATGACCCGCACCAACGGCAGGGCGGCGCGGCTTTCAGACGCGGGCAGCGCGGCGGCGTCCGAGGGCATCCGCCCGGCGGTGTACCGGGAGGCGGCGGTGATCCAGATGACCTGGCCGGGCGCGCCTACCATTTATTACGGGGATGAAGCGGGCCTGGTGGGCTGGACCGATCCGGACAACCGGCGGCCCTACCCTTGGGGGCACGAAGATCAAGGGCTGATCGGGCTGCATATCGCCCTGGCCCAATTGCGCGGGGAATTGCCCTTCCTGCGGGAAGGCAGCTTGAAGCCCTTGTGCTGGGGCAACGGGTTCATCGCTTACGCCCGGTTCGACGGGGAAAGGTGCGCCGTGGTGGCCTGCAACAACGACGACGCTTCCCAGGTGATCAGCCTGCCCCTCCGGGATATCGGCGTCAGGGACGGCACAGAAATGATCCGCCGCCTGCTGACCGACGAGGACGGCTACCGGGAACAGCCCGTTTCCGTTGGCCCGGTGCGGCAGGGCAAGCTGCTGCTTCGCCTGACGGCCCGCAGCGCGGCGGTGCTGATCCCGGCGAAATATTAGAAGAAAGAGAACTCAAGGACGTTTTAAAGAAAAAGTGAAAAGTGG
>JAFSNT010000063.1 GCA_017443295.1 Clostridia bacterium | reverse complement strand
GTGCCGATGTTTACGTGCGGCTTATTGCGCTCAAATTTTTCCTTTGCCATGGGAATCTCCTCCGTTTCTGAATGAGAAAGTGTGATGCCGGGCTAACAGCCGGGCGAACCTGGGAAAGCCGGCATATCCAGCCGGTGGGTCTCCTCCATGCCTTGGAAATCAGGCATAGCAGTGGAGCGGGTGATGGGAATCGAACCCACGTGGTCAGCTTGGGAAGCTGAAGTTCTGCCATTGAACTACACCCGCATCGTTTCTTATTTTACCCAATTTTCCCTTGCTTGTCAACACTCCCATTAAAATTTTCCCGGGTGGCAGGATTTTTTTCTTTCCGACAGAAATCTTTCTGAAAAAGGAGGCGTTTTTTTATGCGGTATGATTTGAAATGCTTGGCCGTTCCCCTGCCGGAGGACGTGCTGAAACTCAAGTATTATGGGGACGTCGAAAGGCTGAACCGGGTGATCGACAGCAAACTGCAAAAGGATATTCCCGAAGCCCTCAAGGAGCGGCTGCGGCTGGAAAAGGAAATCATGGCCCTTTGGCCCCGGGCTTACCCCCACACGGAGGAAAAGGCCCTTTCCATGCTGCGGGACTGCATGGGGGATTTTTCAAAGGAAGAACTGGACGCCCTCAGGGACGACGACGCCGTGGAATGGGCGTACATCGGCGGCGAAGTAAAATACAAGAACAATTTCCTGGGCAATCTCATCAAGACCCGCCCCGCTTACGCCGCCCGGGTGAAGGATCCGGAAAAGGCAAAGCAGGCGAAAGCAAAGGAAAAGCTGCTGAACGATACCATGGCGGAAATGAAAACGCGGGGAGAAATGAACGCCCGCTTCCATATCCGCACGGAACTGCGCGTGGAAGCGCCCGAGGACAGAAAAAATATGCCCGTATGGGTGCATCTGCCCATTCCCATGGAATATGCCCAGGTGCGGAATTTTCAGATTTTGAATCTGAGCCACCCGGACGCGGTGGTCGCTCCCCCGGATTTCCCCCATCGCACGGTGTGCTTTCACAGCCTGCCGGACAAGCTCTTTTCCGTGGAATACACCTATGAAACCCATATGACCTATAACGCTCCCGACCCGGCCAAGGTGCTGGATCAGCAGCCCACCTTCTATACGGAGGAGTATGCGCCCCACATCGTGTTTACGCCGTATCTTCGCATGCTGTGCGCCGAAATCGTGGGCAATGAAACCAACCCGCTGTTGAAGGCCCGGAAAATCTACGATTTTATTACTACGAAGATGATCTATTCCTTCATGCGGACCTATCTGACCATGCCCAACGTGCCGGAATACGGCGCGTCCAGCATGAAGGGCGACTGCGGCGTGCAGGCCCTGCTGTTTATCACTCTTTGCCGTATCGCGGGGGTGCCCGCCCGGTGGCAAAGCGGCATTTACACCGCGCCGGGAGACGTGGGCGCGCATGACTGGGCGCAGTTCTACGTGGCCCCCTTCGGCTGGCTGTTCGCCGACCCCTCCTTCGGCGGCAGCGCGTACCGCCACGGCAGCGAGGAACGCTGGAATTTCTATTTCGGCAATCTCGATCCCTACCGCATGCCCGCCAACGCGGAATATCAGCACGATTTCTATATTCCCTTCCGCAATCTGCGCTATGACCCCTACGATAACCAGGACGGCGAAGTGGAATGGGACGACGCCCCCGTGCCCGGCCGCCTTATTGATTCCGACCATGAGCTGATTTCCATGGAAACCTTTTAAAGCAGTTTTTCTGGGGGAACCGCTCTTTGCTGCCCAAAGAGCGGTTCCCCCAGGCCCCCTCCGAGAAAGGCGATAAAAGGGGGTTGCTAAAAACGTATTATATTTCCTTTTGGGTTTCTTTGAAAAATGGGTCTGTCCTTGACAAATAAAGACGCGGATAGTACAATAATCGCGGATATTTTTCCTGATCGGGAAAGGATTTTTTGCCATGAAAAAGCTGGCTGTCATTCTCATGCTGCTGGTGCTGGCGGTCTGCTCCGTGTTTCCGGCCTGCGCTGAAACCGGGACGGAAAGGCTGACCGACGCGCAGCTGATTTCCTATTATAAGGACGCGGTGTTCGTTGGCGATTCCATCACCGCCGGGCTGCTGGTTTACGTGCGCGAAAAGCAGGAGAAGGATCCGCACTTTTTTGAAGGCGTAAAATTCCTGACCGCCCAAAGTTATTTGCTCTATACCGCCAGCCGCAGAAATCTGCTTTCCGGCAAGGCGAACCTGCGTTACCGGGGCCAGGAAATGCCGCTGTGCGCGGTTTTGAAGCAGCTGAAGCCCACCAAGGCCCTGATCCTCTTGGGCGTGAACGACTATATCGGGGAGGAAATCGAAAAGGGCATCGGCTACGATGAGCGCATCCTCGATTTGGCGGCCGAATTCTGCCCGGATACGGAGATCATTTTTCAGTCCCTCACCCCGGTGACGGCGTCCTTCTGCCGGAAAAAGGATTACCGCACCATGTGGGATCATTACAACGAAGCGCTGCAAGAGATGTGCCAGCGGCGGGGCGCGGGGTATATTGATATCGCCACCCGCCTTAAGGATGAAAAGGGATATTTGAACAAGGACTATTCCAACGACGGGAAATACCATTTGAACGACGACGGCCTGAAGCTGTGGATCGACGCGCTGATGGATTACGCGCAAGCGCAATATGAACTGGGCCTGTGGACCCCGGAGGGATAACGGATGAAAAACAAACATATCTTCTGGCTGATTGCCCTAATGCTGGTCGCACTGACGCTTTCCGGGTGCCAGCAGAAAAAAAACACCGAAAAAAAAGCTTCTCTGCCCCTGCGGGAAGCCGTCGAAAAAGCCCTGACCGATAAGGACGGGCTGGTGGCCTATACGGCGGACGATTTGACGGACCTCATGGGCATTCTGCCGGAGGATTATACCGAAGCCCTGTTCCTCATGGGCAGCGACAGCCTGTCCGGGCGGGAAATCATCGCGGTTCGGGCCAAGGACGCCTCCAGCCTCAAAAAGATCACCGAAGCGCTGAACAATTACCTGACTCAGCGAAAGCAGGAAACACGCAATTATCTGCCCGACGCCTATAAGCTGCAAACCCAGACCAAGGTGGAAACCAGGAATCTGACGGCTGTGCTGATCGTGGGCGAGCATTCGGCGGAGGAAACCCGGACGTTTCTGGCGGGCGAATGACCCGAAAAACCTTACAATTCCATTGCAATATTCAACCGGCAGGGCTGATGGAACGACGCTCTGCCGTTTTTCTTTCCGCCCTTGCGGTATGCCGATAAACGTGTTAAGATAAGAGCGGAAAAGCCTTTGATTTTTGGGAGGTGCGAATTGATGGATACTCTTCGCCTGCAAGCGCCCAAGCCCCGCATGATCGCCCATCGCGGCCTGAGCGGCATCGAAATGGAAAATACCTGCTCCGCCTTTGTGGCCGCGGGCAACCGCAGCCATTTCGGCATCGAAACCGACGTACACGTGACGGCGGACGGCCGGTTCATCATCATTCACGACGATTCCACCAGGCGTGTGGCGCTGGACGACCTGACGGTGGAAAGCTCCACCTATGAAACCCTGCGTTCCCTGCGCCTGTGCGATACGGACGGCAAGCGGGGCCGGAAGGATTTGACGCTGCCTTCCCTTTCTGAATATATTCAAATCTGCAAAAAGTACGAAAAAATCAGCGTGCTGGAGCTGAAAAACCATATGCAGCCCAAGGATATCGACGGCATCATCGCGGCGATTCAGGCGGAAGGGTGGCTGGAGCATACCATCTTTATTTCCTTCGACCTGCTCAATATGATTTACGTGCGGGAAAAGCTGCCGAAACAAAAGGTCCAGTATCTCATCGAGGGGAACCCGGACTGGCAGACTGTGCTGGATACGCTGAACCGCTATTCCCTGGATTTGGATATTCAATATCAGCTCCTTACCGAAGAACGGGTCAGGGACGTTCACGCCGCCGGAAAAGAAGTGAACGTGTGGACGGTGAACGGCCTGGACGACGCACGCCGCCTTTCCGATTGGGGCGTAGACTACATTACCAGCAATATCGTCGAATAAGAATACGGAGGGAAACGCCATGCGCACCGAATTTCAGGATCTCAACTGCACGAACCTGTTCCGCCTGCCCGCCCGGGCCACCCTGATCCCCTACCCCGACGCTGCTTCCGCCCGCCGGGGCGAACGCGCCCTGTCCCCCTACTATCTGGGCCTCAACGGAGCATGGGATTTCACCTACTATGCCTCCTACCGCGACGTGGAAGAGCTGTCCGGCGAAGCGGGCGAGGGCGTAAAGGGCAAAATCCAGGTGCCCGGCGTGTGGGAGCTGCAGGGGTATTGTAAGCCCCAGTATACCAACGTGCGCTTCCCCATCCCCTTTGATCCGCCCTACATCCCGGACGACACCCCTGCGGGCGTGTATGACCGCACCTTTGTTTTACCCGCTCCCTTCCGGGGCCGCCGCACGGTGATCCGCTTCGAGGGCGTGACCTCCTGCTATTACGTGTACGTAAACGGACAGCTTGCGGGCTTCTCCAAGGGTCCCCACCTGCCCGCGGAATTTGATGTCACCGCTGCCCTGCGGGAGGGTGAAAACGCCCTGCGGGTGGTGGTGCTGCACTGGTCCGACGGCACGTATTTAGAAGATCAGGATATGTGGCGGCACGCCGGGATTTTCCGGGACGTGGCGCTGCTGTCCTTTGGCAAAGCTCGAATCAACGATCTGTGGGCCGATACCGATTTGACCAACGATTATAAGGACGGTCTGCTCACCGTCACCGCGAAGATCGAGGGCGCGGGCGTGGTGAAGCTGTCCCTTCTGGACGGGGAGCAATGCCTGCTCAGCCAGACCTGCGACGTGATCGACGGGGAAGCGGGGCTAAAAGCCGAAATCCAAAATGTGAAGCCCTGGACGGCGGAAACGCCCCACCGCTACGAGCTGATCGCCGAAATCGCCGGTCAGGCGGAACGGGCGTTCATCGGCTTCCGCAAAATCGAAATCAAAGACGGCGTGTTTTATGTCAACGGCAGGAACGTCAAGCTCCTGGGCGTGAACCGCCACGACACCCACCCCACCCTGGGCTTCTACACCCCGGTGAGCGAAATGGAAAAGGACGTGCTGCTAATGAAGCGGCACAACATGAACATCGTGCGCACCAGCCATTATCCCAACGATCCCCGCTTCCTGGATCTGTGCGACAAGTACGGCCTGTATGTGGTGGACGAAACGGACATCGAATGCCACGGCGTGACCCAGTTTGAATCCTACGATTTCATGGCCACCGATCCCAAATGGACGACGCAATTTGTGGATCGCGGCGTGCGCATGGTGCAGCGGGATCGGAATCATCCCTGCATCGTGATGTGGAGCTTAGGCAACGAATCGGGCTACGGCTGCTGCCACGTATCCATGGCGGAGGCCATGCGGAAGATCGACACCGCCCGGCCCATCCATTACGAGCGCGACCAGTGGGAAAAGGAAGCCATCACCGCCGACGTGACCAGCCGCATGTATGCGGACATCCCCTTCATGAAGGATTACGCCGAAGGAAGCCCCAAAAAGCCCCTGTTCCAGTGCGAATACTGCCATGCCATGGGCCAGGGTCCCGGCCTGCTGGAAGCCTACTGGCAGACCTTCCAGGCTTATCCTCAGCTCATGGGCGGCTGCATCTGGGAATGGGCCGACCACGGCATCATGAAGGAAGAAAACGGTCAAAAATACTACGGCTACGGCGGCGATTTCGGCGAATGGCCCCATGACGGCTGCTTCTGCGTGGACGCCCTGACCTACCCGGATCGCACGCCCCATACCGGCCTGCTGGAATACAAGCACGTGATCCGTCCCGTGCGCGCCGCCATGGTGGACGAAGGCAAGGGCGTGGTTTCCTTCCGGAATTATTACGGCTTTCTCTCCCTTTCCCATCTGGCCGGGCGTTACGCCGTGGTCAGCGGCCAAGAAGCCCTGGCCCAGGGCGAGTTCACCTTGAACACCCCCGCCGGGGAAACCGAGGAAATCACATTGAACTTGGGCGCTTATCCCGCCGGTTCATATCTCAACTTCACCTTTGCATTGAAGCAGGATACTTCCTGGGCTTCCGCCGGGCACATCGTGGCCCAGGATCAGCTGACGCTGGCGCTGGGAACCGCGCAGCCCGCTGTCGTTTTGCCCCGCTCTCCCCTTTCTTTGGAAAAGACGCACGACGGCTGCACTGTTTCGGGGGCTGATTTCCAGGCGCGTTTCGGCCTGGAGGGCATGAACGGCTTCATCTTCCACGGCGTGAACATGATGGAAAGCGGCCTCAAGGTGAACATCTGGCGCGCCCCCACGGATAACGACATGGGCTGGCAGGGCGCGGCCAGCAAGTGGGAAAAGCTGTACCTGGATCATATGCAGAGCCGCAATGAAAAGTTAGAAGCCAAACTGACGGAAAACGGCGCGGTGATTGATATCGTATCTCTGTGCGGCCCCAAGGTGCTGCCCCCCATGATGCGCGTGACCCAGCGCTATACCGTCACCGGCGAAGGGAAAGTGACCTTATCCGTCACCTACGATCCCCTGCGGCAGATCGACGCTTACCTGCCCCGCCTGGGCCTGCGCTTTGACATGCCCGCCGGGTTTGAGCGTCTGGTGTGGCAGGGCAGAGGCCCCTTCGAGAGCTATCCCGACAAGAAGACCGGGGCGCTGTTAGGCCGCTGGGAAACCACCGTGGACGAAACCCACGAGCCTTACGTGCGGCCCCAGGAAAACGGCGCGCACGAGGGCACCGCCTTTGCCGCCCTGCTGAACGATCGGGGCATGGGGTTCATGGTTTCCGGCGAAAGCTACTCCTTCTCCGTGCATCACTACACCCCCGAAATGCTCACCAAGGCGGAGCATACCGTGGAATTGGGCCGCACCGACGCCATTACCTGGCTGATCGACGGGGCCATGGGTCCCTTGGGCACCAATTCCTGCGGCCCCGAACCGCTGGAGGAAGACAAGCTGTACCTGAAAGAAGCCCGCACCTTCCATTTTGCCTTCCTGCCCTTTGACGCCGAAACCCTGTCTATAGACGCCGCGGCGCAGGCCAATAAATAAGCTGCCGTATCTGTTCACTCTCGCCGATAAGAACACTACAAAATGAGTTGAGAGTGGAGAGTGGAGAGTTAAGATTTATATAGTCGGTCAAACTGAGTACTCCATCTGTTTTAAAACAAAATCCATCTCAACTCTCAACTCTTAGCTCTCAACTCTCACTCTGATTTAAAGTGTTCTTTATGAAAACAACTGACAAATACAATCTACTTTCTTTGGCGTTCCGGCAGCGTATCCACCGGTTCGCCGTCTCCCGCCGGACGCAGGGTATAGGCCCGCTCCGGCGGGCTTTCTTTTTCTTCGATTTTTTCCGGTTCGGGCGGCGGGGCAGGTTCCCGGGCTTCCGTCCTTGCTTCCGGGATATCTGCTTCCGGCGTTGGCTCCGGTTTGATTACATTCCTTTGGCTTTGTTTTTCCAGCCAGGCGCAGGCCGCAAGGAAAGCGTCGTCTCCCCCATCCCACAGCAGCACTTTGTTTCCTTCGATGATCAGCAAGCCGCCCTCCTTGGGCGCCGTCCATTTTGCGTTCCCACCGCTGTCCGCCGTTTCCGTACCGCAAAGACTGTATTTGCCATCTTGTATTGTATACAAAGAACAAACAGTACCGGGCTTAATATTCCGGGCGGATACCTCCCGCTGGCCGCCGCTGTCCCTTACATACCCCGCCGCGCCGCCCCGGCCCTTCAATAACGCGTAACCGAACGCCATGAAATCACCTCTTTCTTTTCAGAATATGGCATCGAAAGCGCATTCATGCTTGCGCCGGGCGGGTTTTTCCCGTATAATGGTTACGCGAGTACGCACCAAAGGAGGCTTTTTGCTTGCACATTCTGATTACCAATGACGACGGCATTTATTCCGTGGGCCTGAAAGCGCTGGCGGAAGCGGCGATTGCCCGGGGCCACAAGGTCACCATCAGCGCCCCCAGCAGCCAATGCAGCGCCAACAGCCAGCATATCACCCTGACAGCGCCCCTGCTGGCCCATGAAATCAAATGGCCGGGGGCCGAGGCCATCGCCGTCGACGGCACGCCCACGGACTGCGCCCGCATCGCCCCCTTTATGGTGGATACGCCCTTTGATTACTGCCTGTCCGGCATCAATAACGGGGAAAACGCGGGCAGCGCCGTGTATTACAGCGGCACGGTGGCCGCCGCGCGGGAGGCCGCCATGTGCTATATCCCCGCCATGGCCGTTTCCATCATGCCGGGAGCCGACGACGCCATGCGGAAAAACCTGGCGGACACCGCCGTGCGGCTGGCCGAGCATTTCCAGCACATCCAGCTGCCCCGCTTCACCATTATCAACCTGAACGCCCCCGCCGTCCCGCCGGAGGAACTGAAACCCATGAAGGTCTGCCCCCTGTCCCAGACCTATTATCTGGATGGGTACGAAAAGCGGGTCAGTCCCTTAGGCCAAACCTATTTCTGGCTCAAGGCCAACGATACCTCCGGCGTGCCCATGGAGGAACCGGAACCGGGCAGCGATTATTATTATCTGCGCTCCGGCCACCCCACCTGCACCTTCCTTGGCAACTTCATCGACTATAACGAGGGCTTCTGCCAAAACATGCAGGATTTTTTGAAGGATATGTGAGGCTTTCATGGACGACCAGCAAAACCTGGTAGAGCGGCTGAACCTGACCGGCAAACGCCTGAGCAAAAGCCACCGCCGCATCGCCGATTACATCGTGGCCCATTACGACAAGGCCGTGTTCATGACCGCCGCTGTGCTTGGCGAAGCGGTGGGCGTCAGCGAAAGCACGGTTGTGCGCTTCGCCATGGCCTTGGGCTATGAGGGCTATCCCCAAATGCAGCACGCCATGCAGGAATTGGCCCGCCACCGGCTCACCGCCGCCCAGCGGTTCGATATGAGCGCCGACCTGGCGGAGGAAGAAGTGCTGCCCACCGTGATCCGGGCGGACATGCAGAACATCCGCCGCACGGTGGAGCAATTGAACGGCGGGGAATTTGCCGAGGTGGTGCGCCGCCTGCTTTCCGCCGATACCATTTATGTGCTGGGCCTGCGCTCCGCCGCGCCCCTGGCCCAATTTTTCAGCTATTACCTGCGCTTTATTTTCGACGACGTGCGGGAAGTGGCCGCCGGAACCACCGATGTGTTCCAGTCCATCGCCCGCATCCGCAAAACCGACGTGCTGGTGGGCATTTCCTTTCCCCGTTATTCCACCCGCACCCTGGAGGCCATGCGCTTTGCCCACGAAAGCGGAGCGCAGGTGATCGGCCTGACCGACGGCCCCATGAGTCCGCTGCACAAAGAGGCGGATATCTGCCTTTCCGCCCGCACGGACATGACCTCCTTCGTGGATTCCCTGGTGGCCCCTTTGTCGGTCATCAACGCCCTGCTGGTGGCCCTGGCCCTCAAAAAGCGGAAAGAACTGAACACCCATCTTGAAAAATTGGAAGGAATTTGGGACGCTTACAGTGTATACATCAACAAGGAAAACCAGTGATATCCTGGTGATCGGCGGCGGCGCGGCGGGCATGACGGCCGCTTTATTTGCCGCAAGAGCGGGCGCGCGCGTGACGCTGCTGGAAAAAAATGAAAAGCTCGGCAAAAAAGTGTATATCACCGGCAAGGGCCGCTGCAACGTGACCAACGTATGCGAGGACATCCAGGATTTTCTGCGGGAGGTGCCCCGCAATCCCCGCTTCCTGTACAGCGCTTTGCGCCTGTTTTCCCCGCCGGACATGCTTTCCCTGCTGGAGGATTTGGGCTGCGAAACCAAGATCGAAAGGGGGCGCCGCGCTTTTCCCGTGTCCGATCACGCCAGCGATGTAACGAAAGCCATGGAAAAGGGCCTGCGTCAGGCGGGGGTGGATATCCGGCTGCATACGGAAGTCCGACGGGTGCTGGCCGATGAAGCGGGCGTAAGCGGCGTGGAGCTTTCCAACGGGCAAACCCTGTCCGCCTCCAAGGTGATCGTGTGTACCGGCGGGGTCAGTTATCCGTCCACCGGCTCCACCGGCGACGGCTTCCGCTGGGCCGAAGAAACGGGGCACAAGGTTTCCCCCGCCCGGCCCTCTCTGGTGGGCCTATGTACCAGGGAACGCTGGCCCATGGAATTGCAGGGGCTGACGCTAAAAAACATTTGCCTAACCGGGCAAAGCTGTGGTAAAATATTATATTCAGAGCAGGGTGAATTGCTGTTCACCCATTTCGGCGTGTCCGGGCCGCTGGTGATCGAATGCTCCTGCCACCTGCCGGAGAACGGGCAATGCGAATTGCTGCTGAATCTGAAACCGGGATTGACCAAAGAGCAATTGGATCAGCGCTTGACCCGGGAGCTTTCCGCCGCCGGGAAAAAGCAGCTTTCCACCGTGATGCAGACCCTTCTGCCCCTGCGCTTTGCTTCGCTGTTCCCGGAGCTTTGCGGCGTGGACGGCAAAACCCCGTGCAGCCAGTTGACCGGTGCCATGCGGGCGCAAATCGCCGAAAAGCTGCAAGCCCTGCCCCTCACCGTCACCGGCACGCGGCCCATGGCGGAAGCCATCGTCACTCGCGGCGGGGTGGACGTAAAGGCCCTTTCCCCCAATACCATGGAAAGCAAAAGCATCCCCGGCCTGTACTTCGCCGGGGAGGTGATCGACGTGGACGCCCATACCGGCGGCTATAACCTGCAAATCGCCTGGAGTACCGGGGCGCTGGCGGGCAAAAGCGCGGCTCAGGCCGTTCCGGAGGATCAACGATGAGCGAAACGGGGATTCATTTGGCTATCATCTTAGCCGCCGCCGGAACGCTTTTCCTCATTTTCGC
Organism: Clostridia bacterium; assembly: GCA_017443295.1. Classification (GTDB taxonomy): domain Bacteria; phylum Bacillota; class Clostridia; order Christensenellales; family Aristaeellaceae; genus RUG563. The sequence continues at coordinate 17,850 of JAFSNT010000063.1, read as the reverse complement.
CGTCATTTTCGCGGCGCGAAAGGAAAAAGCGTGCAGGCTGATCGGCGGCTTCAATTTCTTTACCGAGGAGCGGCAGGCGAAGTATGACCGGGCCGCCATCGCCCGGGATTATCAAAAGCTGTTCATGCGGTGGACGGCGGGGGCGTTTCTGTTCGCGGTGCTGGCCCTATGGCTTGCATGGTGGGCCTTGGGCGCGGCGTTTCTCCTGTTTTTGATTTCCCTCGGCAGAGAAATGCATCTCGATGCTGAAAAAGCATTTAAAAAATACAAGATCAAGTAGCAAGAACCGGAGGGTTTTCCCGTATGCAGTACATTGTCCTGGACCTGGAATGGAACCAGCCTATCTCCTATCATTCCCCCGCCTACAAGAGCGTGGGCGGCAAGCTGCTGTTTGAAATGATCCAGATCGGCGCGGTGAAGGTGAACGAGCAATTGCAGGTGGTGGATTCTTTTTCCCAATTGATCCAGCCCCAGCATTATGTGCGCCTGCATCCCCGCATTTCCCGCATCACCCACATCACCCAGGACGATCTGGCCGACGCGCCCCAGTTCAACGAGGCGGTGGCCGCCTTCGCGGAATGGTGCGGCGAGGATTACGCCCTGCTCACCTGGGGGTGCGACGATATTTCCGTGCTGAACCAGAACATGACCTTCTTTCAGTGCGAAACGCAGCTTTCCAAAATCTACGACGCGCAGAAGCTGTTTTCCGACGTGACGGGCACGCCCAAAGAACGCAAGGGCCTGAAAGCCGCCATGGAAATGATGGAGATCGTGCCGGACGAAGAAAACATGCCCTTCCATAACGCGGTGAACGACGCTTACTACACCGCCCTGGTGTTCGCCAAAATGCCGGAACCGGAAAAGGTGCTGGAATATCCCCTGACCGCCCGGAAATTGCAGCATCTGGATCGCACCAAGAAGGAAAGCAACGCCATCCTGCGCATCCGCTCCTCCAAGGACGCCTTGAAGAGTACCGCCGCCATGAAGCCCCCCTGCCCCGTCTGCGGCAAGCGCATGGAGGTGCCGGAGGGCTACGTGCGCCAGCGGGGGGATCAGTTCATGGCCCTGGGGGACTGCCCCCAGCACGGCCTGGCCTTCGTCAAAATCGCTTTGGGAAAGAACGAGGAAGGAAAGCGCATCATGACCCGTTCTTCCTCCCTGTCCGACGAGCAAAGCCCCGCCTACGTACACACCAAGCACCTGCAATGGGCGCAAAAGATCGCGATGCAGCAAGGCGAGAGCGGAGAACTGAAAGCCGAGAATTAAGAGTTGAGAGTTAAGAGTTGAGAGTTAAGAGTTGAGAGTTAAGAGTTGAGAGTTGAGATATAGATGGTTCATGCATTTTGTTCACTGAATTTACAGAACAACAGTGAAAAACAAAATCAATCTCAACTCTCAACTCTCCGCTCTCAACTCTGAATAATTCCCTTTCCGGCTCGAATAAACAATTGCCAAAAAGGAGCGCCGTTCATGCAGATCACCATACTGGGCAAAACCCAGGCTTTTGATTCTCCCCTGCTCGTGCGTGACATCATCGCGGCCATGGCCCCGGAATACGTGGGCAAGGCCTTCGGCTGTTTTTGCGGCGGCCAGGCGCTGGAGCTGACGCAGACGGTGGAAAAAAGCTGCGCGCTTCATCCCATCACCATCCAGAACGAGGAAGGGCGGCGCATCTACGAGCGCTCCCTCCGCTTCGTGCTGCTGCTGGCCCTCCACCGCGTGCTGCCGGAATCCGACGTGCGCATCGAGCATTCCATCGGCTACGGGGTGTATATGCGCCTGCTGGATCGGGACGCCGATCAAACGACCGTGGATCGGCTTCAGGAGGAAATGGAAAAGATCGTGGAAGAAGATTTGCCCTTTACCCGCGAGGTCTGGACCCGGGACAGGGCCATTTCTTATTTTCAGAAAATGGAGCGCCCGGACAAAACGCGGCTGCTGGCCTACCGGCCCTACGATTATTTCCCCATGTATCTGTGCGGCGGCATCGCGGAATACTTTTACGGCGCCATGCTGCCCTCCACCGGCTGGGTTTTCGCTTTTAAGCTGCGGCTGCACGGCGCGGGCATGGTGCTGCAAATGCCCTCCCCCGCCGATCCCGAGCATCCCGCGCCCTTCGTATCCCGGCCCAAGATTTTAAGCACCTTCGCCCAGTCCAACCGCTGGTGCGATATTCTGCACGTGATGAACGCGGCCGATCTGAACGATATGATCATCTGCGGGGAGCTGCCCCAGTTCATCCGCGTGAACGAAGCGCTGCACGATCAGTCCATCACGGAAATCGCCCAGGGCATTTGGCAGAAAAAGGCCAAGGCGGTGTTTGTGGCGGGCCCCTCCTCCAGCGGGAAAACCACCTTTTCCAACCGCCTGTGCATTCATCTGCGGGTGCTGGGGCTGGATCCCGTGCTGGTTTCCCTGGATGATTTCTATTTAGATCGGGACGCGCTGCCCCTGGAGGCCGACGGTCAGCCCGATTTGGAGGCCCTTTCCGCCCTGGACGTGGAGCTGCTTCGGCAATGTCTGGCGGGCCTTTTGCGGGGCGAGCGGGTGATGATGCCCCGGTTCGATTTCCACCGGAGCAAGCGGGCTGAAGAAATGTATCCCCTGCAATTATACGAGGATCAGGTTTTGGTCATGGAGGGCATTCACGGCCTGAATCCCACCCTGCACGAGGGCTTTGACCCGCAGCTCATCAGCAAGGTGTATATCAGCGAGCTGACCTGCCTGAACTTAGATCACCACAACCGCATCCGCACCACCGATGCCAGGCTCCTTCGCCGGATCGTGCGGGATCATCAGTTCCGTTCCACCCCGCCGGAGGAAACGCTGAATATGTGGAACAGCGTGCGCCGGGGCGAGGAAAAATGGATTTTCCCCTACCAGGAGCAGGCGGATTTCGTGTTCAATTCCGCCCTGCATTACGAGCTGTCTGTCCTCAAGCGCTACGCTTACGAGCTGCTCAAGGCCATCCCGCCGGAAAACCCGGTGTATTTAAGCTCCCGGCGGCTGCTGAAAATCCTCCATTATATTCTGCCCGCGCCGGACGAAGCCATGCCGGATATTCCGCCGCTGTCTCTGCTCCGGGAATTCATCGGCGGGTGCACGCTTTATAATACGCCCCATTCCACATAATTTTCCCAATGATAATTTATCGCCTCCCTGCGCACAATAGCCGCGAGGAGGCGATTTGCTATGAAAAAAACGCTGATGTTTCTTATGCTCACCCTGCTTTCGGCGGCACTGCTCACCGGCTGCGCCAGCAACGCGGACACTCTGGCGTCCCCCACGCCCGGCGCGACCAACATGCTGGATAACCTGATGCCCGGCACGGCTACCGAAAGCCCCATGACGGATAACGCCACCATGCAGCCGGAGGGCACGGCGGCCCCCGCCGCCACCATCGAGGACACCCGGAAGACCGTTCAGGCCATGGAGGAAGCGTTGGAAAAGCTCAGCGAGGTGGACGACGCTTACGTGATCACCCTGGGCGATACAGCCCTGGTGGGCCTGGAGTTTGAAAACCAGTACCAGGGCGGAACGGACGAACGCCTGAAAAAGATGGTGCTGGCCCGCTTGCAGACGGTGGATAAGAATATCGCCAAGGTGGCCGTGACCAGCGACGAGCCTTTGGTGACCAGCATCGAGGCGCTGACCGAGGTGCTGAAAAGCGCCTCCAGCCTGGAGGACGTGAACAAACGGGCCGAGGACGTGCTGAAACAGCTGACGGTTTACGGCGGATGACCTGTTCTGCTGCCCGCATGCGGCTGCGGCTGCTTTCAGCCGCCCCGGCGATGGTGCTGGGCGGCCTGCGCTGGCATGCGGGCGGCGCGGCGGCGGCGCTGCTGCTGTGGTTAGGAATCAGCGCCCTGCTGCCATGCCGCGAAAAGTATCCATATCCCCGGAAGCGAAGAATGCGCCCGCACAGGCTGTTCTTTTGCTTTTCGCTCACCGCGTTTTTCACCGGCGGGGCCGCCTGGGCCGTCCGCCGTCTTGCCGCGCCCGGCTTTTTGATTGATCTGCTATTCTATGTGGGCGCGGCGGGCGTTGCCCTGCCCATGGGAAACAGAGCGCTCAGCCTGCCCCTTCCCCGTCCAATTGCCTGGGGACTGGGGGCGGTGCTGTGCGCCTTTTTTGTCGTTTTATTGATTTATACTTAACTTTCCGCAGCGGATCCGACGCGAAAATACTTGTTGCATTCCGGCGCCGTTCCGTTTATACTATTTATGAAAATAATGTAATTGTTTAGCCGTTTCCCGGAAGGCCGTATAATCAGCCTTCAAAACAAAAGATATGGAGAGGCATATTTGAATGAAGAAATTATTACGATCAAAAAAAGAAACACAGGTGAATGAAAAAGGCCTGTCCGCGCCGCAGACGATGGTGGAGTTTGCCTCGGAAAACTGGAAATTGGTTCGGTCGCTGGATCGGTATATTCAGGGGATGGATCCGCTGGACGCGGAGCGTTTTCTGAATCAGTTTGCATGGTATCAGCGAAAGGCACAGGAAATGCTGGATGAAGCGGGGCTGAGCGCCGTGGATCTGACCGGGATGAAATATAATACGGGCATGGCCGTAAGTCCCCTGAACCTGGAGGACTTTCCCAACCGTCCGGACGCCGCGTATCGGGTCGCGCAAATGGTCGATCCGATCATTATGGAAAACGGACACGTCCGAAAAGCCGGTACGGTGATGCTGCGCGAGGAGATGGATGAATGATGACGCGATATATCGGCATAGACCTTGGAACGACGAACAGCGTGATCGCCACGTTTGACGGAACAGACGTCCGCGTGTGGAAAAGCCCGGAACAGAACGACGTGACGCCTTCCGCAATTTATGTGGACAGGCACGGCCATCGCTTTTTTGGGAGACGCGCTTACGAAATGGCGCCGAGTGATGAAAAAAACGCGGTGACGCTGTTTAAGCGCTACTTGGGCACGAGCATGAAGTTCACCATAGAGAACACCGGGGAAACGCTCACGCCGGAGGAGAGCGGCGCGGAGATCCTGCGCGTGCTTGCGGGATATCTGCCGAAGGAATGGCAGGAAAGCGAAGGAACGGTGATCACAGTACCCGCCGCGTTCAATCAGGTAAAAAAGGACGCGACCATGAAGGCGGCGGAATTGGCACGCCTCGGCAACGTCGCCTTGATGCAGGAGCCTGTGGCGGCCGTCATGAGCGTGATGAAAAGGCAGCCCATCGACGGCGTCTTTCTCGTTTACGACCTGGGCGGCGGCACCTTTGATATTTCCGTGGCGGAGCATACGGGAAGCCATGTAAACCTGCTGGCGCAGGGCGGAAAGGAAATGTGCGGCGGACGGGATTGGGACAGGCTGCTGTGGCGGGAAGTGGTTTTCCCCTGGCTCCGGCAGAAGTTCCATTTGCCGGACGACGCGGATCGAAGCCCGGAATACCGGCGGCTGCGTCAGCTGGCGCTGTTCGCCTGCGAACAGGGCAAGGTGGAGCTGTCGTTCCGGGAGGAATCCTACATTCAGATGGATGAACGGACGATTGGGCAAAAGGATCTGGACGGAAAGGAAATCTTTTTGGATGTGTCCATCACCCGTGACCAGCTGACCCGGCTGATCCAGGATCTGATGCAGACAACCGTGACGGTTACCGCCGAAACCATCCAAAAGGCGGGCGTCCGAAAGGAAGACATACGGAAGATCGTTTTCATCGGCGGCCCAACCGTATATCCGCCCTTACAGGAATACGTCATGCGCAGGCTTGGCATCGCGGAAAAGGGCGACTCCAATCCCATGACGGCTGTCGCGGAGGGAGCGGCGATCTTCGCCGAATCCATTGACTGGAGTACGCAGCTGCATAACCGGCAGGAGGTTTACCGGCAGTCCTCCGAAAACGATTATGAAATCCGATATGAGCAGCGCGTATCGGCCGACGCGGCCCGTGTCGCGCTGATGCATAAGGCCAATGAGAGCTTTTCAGCGGAAATCGCTTCTGAAACGGACGGGTGGACCAGCGGAAAGGTGGCGTTTCAGGGCCGGGGCATTCTGACGGTTCCGCTTTCCGCCCTTGGGGTGAACCGCTTCCGGCTCCAAATCTTTGACGCATCGGGCGTCCCCGTTCCCCTTTCCACGGACAGGCTGTCGATCCATCACGTACTGGCGACAATCAAGGCGATCCCGGCCTCCCAGACGATCGCGCTGAAGGTGCTGGATCGCGTGGGCGGAAGAGCCGTTCCGGTCTATCTGGTGCGGGAAAACGAGCAGCTGCCCAAGCGGGGCACCTTAACGCTCCGGGCGGGAAAGCGGCTGGTTGCCGGAAGCAACGCGGCGCTGGTGTTTACCCTCTGGGAGGGGGATATTGTCGAACCCATTGAAGACAACCGGTATATCGGCACCTATCAGATTCCCGGAATCAGCTTTTCGTCCGGGGTGATCGCGGTCGGCGCCGATATCCAGTGTGAATACGAGATCAACGAAGCCGGGCATTTGCGGTTAGGCGTCACGGTTCCTTCCGTGGGCGCGGTTTTTGCCAGCCAGAATTTTTACAGCAGCGCGGAGGGTACCACGGATCTGACCGATCCATCCGCCTATATGCAGACGGCGAACCGCCTGACGGACAAAATAGCGCAGTATGGGATCCGCGCCTATCTTTCGGAGCTGAGAAACGTCCGCGCGCGCCTTGACGAGGTCAAAGCGGGCCTGCAGAGCGATGACCCGGAGCAGGTTCAGCAGTCGGTCAACGATCTTCTGGAATGCCAGCGGATATTGGCGAGGTATCGTCAGGCGCACATCAAAGAGGTGCGCGTCGCGGAGCTTAACGCTCATCGCCAGCGCGTGGATGAATACAGGAATCAGATCAGCGAAACGAACATGGCCTTGCTGGATGACCTCTACGATTCCGCTCGGCGGGCGATCGACCATCAGGAGGATGCGTTTGAAACGATCCTTTTGCAGTATCGCATCCAGATTTGGTCGTCGCTTATGCAAATCGACGCCTATATAAAGCAGCAGTTTGAGTTTCGGGTCAATTCTCCGGGAGATTATTCGGACGCGTCGAAGTTTAACCAGCTGAAGGCGGAAGGACAGGCGTGCATCGAGAACGGAGATTATCCGAAGCTGAAAAACGTGATCTATCAGCTTGATCAGATCAAGAAGCCGCAGATCAGCGACAGCTCCGATCACATGTATGACGATGTGAATGTGGTGAAAGGATAAAGCGCCTTTGGCGGAGATATGAGGGAGGTTTTCCGGTGAGCAGGAAGTGGGGGCCGAAAAAGGGGGAATTCCTTCCAAGCGGGCACGCGCTGAGGGAAGAATACATCGAAAAAGACGAATGGCAGATTTGGAAAACGGAGGCGGGGAGCGCGCTGTGCGTATCCGCCGCCCTGCATCAGACCTGGCTGGAAACAGGTCTGATTGAACCCAGCGTGTTTCTGCCCGTGTCCGAAGACTGCTTCGCCGCGGAGGACGAATGCTTCGGACTGATTTCCTCCTCTGCCGCCGGGCCTTATCCGCGAAACGGTCAGGAAGCCATGAGCATTGCCGCCGCGTTCAAAAAAACCCGCGGCATGTTTGGGCGGATCAGCCTGTCCCGCTCCTTTTACCTCCCCCAGATGCCCTATTTGCTTTCCTATGGCGAAGGCGATGAGGACGCGGAGCAGGATCCCTGGACGCTTGGCCGCTGGCTGACGGGCGGAATGAACATTCCCTTCACGGATCGAAAACGGATCCTTACCTGGGCGCCGGGAATGACGGATACGCTGTATGACGAAATCCTCAGCCTCTTTGGATGGGAAGAGACACAGTCCCAAAGAATACAGGCCGTGCCGCTCGCGGAGGAGCCTGTTCGCGTAATTCGGGAAAAAAACAGAGAAAAAAGAAAATCGGGAGATTTCTGTCTGCCCGGGAGACCGGAGCTGGAGAAGTTTTTCAGAGAGCGGATCATCGACGTCATTGACAGGGAAGAAGAATACCGCAGGATGGGCGTGGCTTTTCCCGGCCCCACGCTGCTTATCGGCCCGCCCGGATGCGGAAAGACCTATGCCGTGGAAAAGCTTACCGAATACCTTGGCTGGCCCTGCTTTCAGGTCAATTCAGGTTCCATCGGCTCCAAGTACGTGCATGAAACAAGCAAGCTGATTTCCCAGCTGTTCCAAAACGCCTTCGAGGATGCGCCTTCCGTGGTCATCATGGACGAAATGGAGGCTTATCTTTCTTCCCGCTCGGAGTGGAGCGGCGGCCATCAGTATCATTTAGAGGAAATGGCGGAATTTCTTCGGATCCTGCCTCAGCTGCCGGAGAAGAAGGTGCTGCTTTTCGGCATGACCAATATGCCCGATCGGATTGATCCGGCGATTCGCAGAAAGGGCCGTTTTGACCATGTGCTTGAAGTGGGGATGCCTTCGGAAAAGGAGATCATGGATCTTCTTCAGTCGCTTCTGAAAGACGTGCCGAAGGAAGCGGACCTGTATCTTGATCCGATCGCGCGCAGGCTGCTTTCGCATCCCATCTCCGATATCGCCTATGTGGCAAAGGAAGCGGGCCGCTTGTGCGTGGTGGAAAGAAGAGAGCGGATTGATCGGTATATCCTGGATCGGGCCTGCGACGAACTGGAGAAGGAAAAGGAAAACAAACAGGCAAGGCGCAGGATTGGCTTTTGACGAGGTGAAACGACCATGCTGACCAGTTGCCCCAAATGCGGAAAACCGGTATATTTCCCAAACGGCTGGAGGGCGGGCGAATGCGGTTACTGCTATGCCCAATTGCGTTTTTTGGATATGCCCGTATTAAAGCCGGAAACGCTCGATTGGAAAAAGCCGCTTTACGACGAGGCTGTGGCCGCGAAAGCGCCGGAGAAGGCGTTTCGCCTGCTGGTATTGTTGGGCGATTACGCCGACGTCCCGCAAAGGCTTGAACGCATACGCGGCCAGGAGCTGGAAAAAATCAGGAATTTGGAAAACGAGATCGGGCTGACCACCGAAGTCTGGCGGCTGGATCAGATCATCAAAAATTTGCAGGAGATCAACAGAACCTTCATCGGCGGCGAAGCGGCTGACAGGGCGCTGGCGGCGGCGCGGGAAAAGAAAACGCGGCTGAAGCAAAAAGAAGATCAGAAAAACCTGCGGGAGCTGAAAGAAAGGGTTGAAACAGCCAAAACGGCTGATGATATTGGCTTTGGTATGCTGCGGGACATCGAAGCTCTTCTGCATATGCCGGGCGCGGCGGAGCTGCTGGAAAAGGCCAAAGCAAAAGAGGAAGCGTTTCAGCGGGAAAAAGACCTGGCAATGCTGGAACGGCTGAAAGAGGCCATTCAAAAGGAGCGTTTCTCCTGGGCGCTCAATGGTCTGATCGAAGACATCCGGAAAATAAAGTCCGGCCCGGAAGCGGACAGCGTGGTGATGCTCGCTTATGAGAAACGGGCGAAGCTCCTTGAGGCAGAGGAAAAAGAGCGGGTAAAGAGAGAAAGATGGGAAAAACGGAAGAAATGGATCAAGGGTTCCGCGGCCGCGGTCATTCTGCTCGGGATCGTTACCTGCTGTTTGCTGTCTTATCACGTTTTCCAGCCTGAAAAGCTGGAAAAAGCAAGGGCGCTCGCGAGAGAGGAACAATACGCGGAAGCGGCGGCGGCCTACCGATCCCTGGCGATAAATGGGCTTTTTTCAAATCCCGCCGTTGCGGCGCGGGCCGGGGACGAGCTGAAAGCGCTTTTAAATCAATGGGCTTTGGTCCTTGTGGAACAGGGAGACAGAAAAGCGGCGATCGAAAAGTATGAAGAGGCCGGAAATACGGACGCTGTGCTGGACAACAGGAAGGCATACGCGGAAGAGGCAGAGGAAAAAGGCTTGCTTCAGGAGGCGATAAGCCAGTACGAACAATTGCCGGACACGGGAGAAAAAATAAGCGAATTGTACGCTCGGCTGGTTGTGCAGTATCTTGAGCAGGAGAATTATGAGCTTGCCCTGAACAGCTTTGACCGTTCTGATCGGGAACTGATGCAGCTTTATCAGATAACGAAAGGAGAAATCTACCGGCTGTGGGGCAAGGCCCTGGCTGAGCAGGGGCGCACGGACGACGCGATCCAAAAGCTGAAGAAAGCCACCGACAGCGACGAGACACTCGATCTGCTGCAGGCTTTGTATGTCCGGCAGGCAGACGAAAAAGGCAGACAGCTCCTTGAGCAATGGGAAAAGGACGGAAGAAAAAAGGACGCGCGGCAGCTGCGGCAGTTTGCGGATACGGGAGCAAAACTCAATACGGTAAACGCTCAGCTGCATTATTGGAAGCTTTTGGCGGACGCGGATATTGATATTACCCAGGTCTATCCCGCCGGCGTGGAAGTAAATGATTTCCTTCTGCCGGCCTATACAAGCGTCTTTGAGGAACATGACGCTTCAAAACCGCTCTTTTTTATAAGAGAAGAAAAAGAATATACGATTTCCATGACGGATGTCTCAGGCAGTTCAGGCGGCAAGGCTGTGCATGACCCTCAGGATCCGGCTTATTTTACCGTGACCCTGCTGCCGGAGCTGTGGCAGCGATTGCCCAAAGAAAGGCGGGCCGCTTCTCTGCGGGAGTGTACTTGTATTTTCGTCCTTGACCAGACCTATCAGTCGGCGGGAACGTATTATGGAAAATATCGGGTCAAAAACTATGTGGCGGAAATGTACACCAAACAGACGGGAAGGAAAGCGCCGGTATCCAGTAAAACGCTGGAATCGAAGGGCGTTTTTCCGCTGTATACCGCGAGAATGGCTCTGCTGGTGTGGAATTATCCGGGGAACGAAGCGAAGGTTTTGGCGGCAAAAACCAACGAAGCGCATTATAAACCGAATTTTTTGACCGGGGGTTCTGTGGTTGTCGATTGGTCGAATGAGTCGTCCTACTCGGTATCAACGATCAAATTGGGCCTGTCGGGAAAATTTGATCAGGACTGGGTCACCGAAACGGTTCAAAGCTGCTATAATACGGTGCTGGGGATGGGAGGCGAATAAACGGTGAAGCTGCTGGACGTCTATCGCGAAAATCCCTTTAATTATTTAGCCGCCTCGGCAAAAGACGCTCGGGCGGAATTGATCGGAAAGCAGGAAGAAATGGCGCTGTTTGGAGACGGCCCCGGCGCGGATCAGGCGTTGGCGGCCCTGCTGAATCCTCAAACAAGAACGGAAGCGGAAATACGCTGGTTTCCGCTCATGGACGCGCGGGAAACGCAGGCGCTGATGGCGTTCTTTGACCGTCACTGGACAGATACGGAAATGCCGCCCCAGAGCATCCCTTCCATGTTAGGGCAATTCAATATGCTCCGGCTGGCGCTGAGCAGACTTCAGGATGTGACCGTTTCAGAATTCCAGGCGATTTTCCGCAGCATCGCCATCACGGCGGACGCGCTGATTCCGGGGCATGTCATGGAGGAAATCAACGCGGACACAGGCAGGCCGGATTTCCGGAAATAAAGTCTCCCAGTGAAATCGAGCCGCTGATCAGAAACCTGCTGAACGAAACGGTCACAGCATACCTGAATCAATGCTTGGGCGGTATTTCGGACAAGGACCTGACGGAAATGGTAAAAGCATTCAGGGCAGCGTATAAGACCGCGTCATCGCCCTATCACAACAGCTATTTCCTGGAAATCGCCGCGGATCAGCTGGACGCGCGCAAAAAAATTGAAAACAGCCCCAAGCCGTCTATTCCTTTGACTTATGAGGAAAAACGAAGGAAGCCTTATCAGTTTTCAAAGACCTTTACCTTTCCGCGCGAAAAGGATACCAGCCTGAAAAAGCTCAACGACGCGATTGCCAAAATGAAACTGTCCGATATCAACATTCGGGAAAGCAAGGGCTTTTTGTTCAGGGAAGAAACGAGAGATAACAAACATAATTTTGTGTCTGTCCGGTATGGCTTCGGCTTTGATTCCATAACATTGGATTGCGACCAGAAGGGCGAGCTGTTCACTTGGCAATTCGATACCGAGGTGATGCTGAAATCCGAGTACAAAGAAGTGGATGTTACCGCTTACAATGCACGCTGGAGGACAAACCATCCTGACCGCGTATTGAGTTCCACGATGCACTACACGTATGACAGCGCTAATGTGATCATCGTTCTGCATCACAGCATGAATTGATTTTTCTGAAACCGAGTAACGTTCGGACTCTGGTTTAAAAGATGTAAGCGAATGAAATGAGAAGGACACGATGCGAAAACATACTTCCGATGAGATCCGCCGAAAGCGCATCCCGCCGCCGTCACAAAGAAAGATTTGGGCGTTCCCATCCCCATTCCGGTTCGGGAGTCCTTTAAACTGCACCGCAGCTTTTCAGAAAGTCAGCTGGAAGTGCTGCGCGCGGGGCATATAGGGAATATGGATGACAAGTGGAGCTGGTTTATGGAGGGCAACGCTTTGTTCATCTGCCGCAACTGGATGGAGAATACCGTGTTTTACCGCATAGACCTGTCGCTGAAGGACAATAACCACAGTGTGGCTGTTATTCAGAGCGTGAAACGTAATCCCGACGATGAGAAGCAGTTTATTAACAAATTGCTTGATTGCCGGATCGGGCCTTCCGACGATCAGATAACGCTGGAATATTACGATACGGCGAACAGGGTCCTGACGGTGAAATCCGGGAAAAAAGACGGGAACAATACGGTTCCGCTCAGCACCGTTGAGCTGGCGCCGAAATACTCCATCGGAGAGGGCTATGTGCTGGAAAACAGCGATGGCGTATTTCAGCGCGTGGAACACGTTCAGGACAGGCATGTTTTTCAAAACACTGCCTCGGGAGATGAAATAACGGTCCTTGAACTCAGGCCCACCAGCCAGATGAAGAAAAACATGAAAAAGCTGAAACCCAGCGACGAGCTGCTCGCGCTGTATTGGCTGGTAACGGATACGAGCGTCGGCCTCATGCCGGGCAGGAAGCTCAGCAGCGACATTGAAAAGCAGAATGGGATCACTTACGGATCATGTACCGGTAAGTATGACGTGCGGGGAAAGTCCCAGCCTGTCTCGGTCGCGGTTTGTCATGGTCATACGCTGCTCATTTTCGGAGACAGCGCGTTGATCAAATATCTTCGCCCGGCGGGAAGGAGGTTTTGAAAAGGCTGGGAAGGCGGAACATGCCATAAAAACAGGGAAAAAATGGTTTCCCTTTATTTTTCAAATGACACGCACCTGAGCGCGGGATTGCCCGTGCCCCGATAGGTGAGATACAGGGCCTGTTTGCCGTCCGGGAAGTCAAACCGGGCGGTATTCTTTTCCCATACGTTGGAGCTGACCACGGGGATTTTCGCCAGCACCGGCCCGTCCCAGGCGGTTTTCACTTCAAATTCGCCGTGGCAGTAGCAGCGGGTTTGGATGGAAATGCCCTTCACGCCTTCGCAGGCGAAGTATTTGAAGCCGATAGTGGTGCCGTCCTGGATGTCGGCCACAAAGCCCGGCGTTTTGTCGTCGTCCCGCCCGTCCTGGGTGATGCGGGGCAGGCCGGGTTCGCCGGAATACAGCACCGGTTTCCCGGTGAACAGATGGCAGGCGATATAGGCAGGATATTCCCCTTCGCCCTTCAGCGGCCCGCCGTTCAGGCCGCAGGAGGTGATTTCCACCTGCCGAATGCGCCCTGCTTCGTCAAAGAAAATGGGTTCGGCGCAGCCCTGGCGGCTGAACCAGGTGCCGTTGGTCTGGCGGTGATAGAAAATATACCACTGTCCATTGATTTCCACGATGCTGCCGTGATTGTTGCCGCCCAGGGCCACGGGCTTGTCGGCGGGCTTGTAGGAATCAATATGCAGATCGTTGTTGCTCACGATCACGCCGCCGTAGGTGAACGGCCCGCGGGGGTCCTTGGCGGTGGCGTAGCACAGCTCGTGCATGACGGTGGAGGAATAAACGAAATAATACGTATCGTTCCGCTTGCGGATGGAGGACGCCTCAAAGAAGGCGTGGCCCTCGAAGCCCGTTCCCTCCGCGTACTCGCAGCCGGGCGCCACGAAAACCGGTTCTTCCTCGATGGTGAGCATGTCCGGCCCCAGCACGGTACACATGGATCCGTGGCGGCTCTTGTCGCCCCTGGCGCAGAAACCGGTATACAGATAGGTTTTGTCCCCTTCGGTCAGCACGCCGGGATCGAACTGCGGTTCGTCCCCCGGCCTGTCCCCCAAGCGCACGCCGTTTTTGTCGTGGACGTAGCCCAAGAATTGATAGCGCCCGGCGGGAGAATCGCACACGGCCACGGAAACGAAGCCCACCTTATCATAAACGTAATACAGATAATACCGCCCGTCGGGGCCTTTGGTCACGTCCGGCGCGTACAGGCACATTTTGCCCTCGGCGTTGGCGGGATCGCCGTCCCGGGGAAAGATCACGCCCTCGCACCGCCAGTCGGACAGGTCGTTCACCGGGGCGGACCAGCCCATATAATCCCCCATGCAGAACACATAGCCGTTAAAAAAATCGTGGGAGCCGTACACGTATACCCGATCGCCGAACACATAGGGTTCCCCGTCGGGAATGTATTCCCAGGAGGGCAGATAGGGATTGAACGCCTGCTTTTTCATGCGCGTACCTTCTTTCAGAAATCTGTTCCTTGGCATTTTCCCATACTTCCGCCGGAAAATCAATGCGGCGCGTGCCGAAAAGCAAGAAACACCACTTGGAGCGCATCAAATGAACAGGATTTAAGCCGAACAGCAAGAAAGAAGCATCCGAGCCTAAGAAATGGAGGAAGCTATTACCCATGAAGAAAATCGCCGCTGTTTTATCCGTTCTGGCGCTGATGTGCGCCTGCGCGCCCGTTCTGGCGGAGGAAACCGCCTATGAACCCCTGTATACCCTGACCGCGCCCTACGGCTTTAAGCTGGGCGCGCCCCTGTCCTACGACCAGACGCGGAATCAGAAGTACCTGAATCTGGTGAAATCCCATTTCAATTCCATCACCGCCACCAACGAAATGAAGGCCTATTCCCTGCTGAACCTGGAGGCCACCCTGGCCCGGGACGACGGCATGCCCGGTATGAATTACGCGGCGGCGGACAAGATGGTGAAATGGGCGCAGGAAAACGGAGTGGGCGTGCGCGGCCACGTGCTGGTGTGGGACGCTTACATGACCGACTGGTTCTTCCGGGAGGATTACGACAGCAATAAGCCCTACGCGGACCGGGAAACCATCAAGGCCCGCACGGAAAGCTACATCACCCAGGTGATCACGCACTTTGAAGAAAAGTTCCCCGGCGTGGTGTACTGCTGGGACGTGGTGAACGAAGCGGTGGGCGACAATCAGGACGAATACGCGTCGGGCGACGCCCGCCATCTGCGCACCGTGCGCGGCGGCAGCCCCAACATCTTCCTGGAGCGCATGGGAAATAATTATGTCGCCCTGTCCTTCCTGTACGCGAAAAACGCGGTGGACGCCCTGGGCGCGGATATCAAGCTGTATTACAACGACTATAACGCTTACTTCGGGGACAAAGCCCAGGCCATTCGCGCCCTGATCGACAGCGTGAACACCTTCGCCCACGACAAGGACGGCAACGCCCGCCCGCTCTGCGACGGCATGGGCATGCAGGGCTATATCGGCGGATACGGCGTGCAGGAAGGGTGCTTAGAGGACAGCCACGTGGACATGATCCGGAAGGAAATCCTCAATTACGCCGCCATGGGCTTAGAGGTGCAGATCACCGAAATGGCCGTGCGCAATTTCGACATCACCCAGGCGGACAAGCACGCGGAGTTCTATGCCAAGCTCTTCCGCATGTTCATGGATTTGAACGGTGAAAACGGCAATCCCCTGAAAGCCGTTTCCATCTGGGGCCTCACCGACACCAGCGCGCCCAAGGGCAATTATGTGTACAAAATGAACAGCCCTTACGGCGGCCTGTTCGATTTGAAGCTCAATCCGAAAAACGCCTTCGAGAAGGTGTACGAGACGCTCAAGCGATAAAAGTTGATCCATGCGCATATTCTTTCCCTCCCTCATGCATACTATGGAGCATACAGGCAAACATGGAGGGAAAAGGAAATGGAACAGACAGCGCATATGAACCGGAACGGCTGGAGCCAGGAAGAAACCGATCTGCTGTGGAAGGAGATTCACGAAGCCCTTAACGAGGGCACGCCCCTGCGCGGCGTGTTTGACCGAACGGGCCAGGCCCTGGGCCGCAAGCCCAACAGCGTAAGGAATTACTACTATATGCAAATGAGGGAAAAGGGCGGCGAGGATTTGAAACGCGCCGCCCCTTTCGATACCTTTTCCGACGAGGAAATTCACGAATTGCTCCGCAAGGTGCTGCTGGGCCGTGGCAGCGGGCGGTCCGTCCGTGCCTGCGTGATGGAAATGTCCGGCGGCGATCGAAGCCGCATGCTGCGCTACCAGAACAAGTACCGGGCGATACTGCGCAAGAAGCCGGATCTGATCGACCAGGTGTGCCGGGAGCTGAAACAGGAAGGGCTGCCCTGCCCGGATGTCAAAGTGACCGTAACGCCCCTGCTCAAGGACGATCCGCCCGCCCAGGCCGACCCGGACGTGCAGGCCATTCTGCGGGCCGCCGCTTCCCTGGCCCGGCGTGCGGGCGACCCCGCGCCGGAAAACGACCGGCTTCGGGTGCAGCGGGATCTGCTTTTGATGCAGGTGGAGGATTTGCAGCTGGCCGCCAAGGCGTTGGTGCAGGACTGCAAGGAGTTTCTGGGCGGCGAAATGGAGGAAAGGAAGCGCAATCTGCCCGCGTTCTGCGATATCCTTTCCGAGCATATGGCAAAGCTGGAAACCGTCGCCGGATAGCCTATTGGGCCAGGATTTCCTTTAGCTCGTTTTCCCGCAGGGTTTCCTTGGTCAGCAGCGCATGCGCCAGATTTTCCAGGGCTTCCCTGTGTTCTTTCAGGCAGGCCCGGGCGCTGTCCATGGCCTGCAACAGAATCGCGTTTTCGTCCTTGTCCGGGTCGCCGGTCTCCCCCATGGCGTAATCCTTCGCCATGGCGGCGGCGATTTCCCGGGCTTTTTTTAGATCGTTTGCCGCGCCGGTGGTCACGTTGTCCCGGCCCAGCAGCATCTCTTCCGCCGCGCGGCCGCCCAGGGCCGCGCAGATCATGGCGATCAGGTCGCGCCGGGTGTGAAGCAGCTTATCCGGCTGCACGCTCATGGAGTACCCCGCCGCGCCGCGGCTGGAGGGAATGACGGTCACGCGGGTGAGCCGGGCGTCGGGCAGCATGCAATGGGTGATCAGGGCGTGGCCCGCCTCATGCCAGGCGGTCACGCGCTTTTCCGCCGCTGTCATCCTTCGGGGAGCTTCCTCCCCCACGGTCACGCCGCAGAACGCGCTTTCCAGATCGGATTCTAAAATGGGGCCGCTGCCCCGCCGGGCGGCGCGGATAGCCGCTTCGTTGAGCAGCGCTTCCAATTGCGCTCCGGAAAACAGCGCCGTCTGCCCGGCCCAGCTTTCCAGGGATATGCTTTCATGCAGAGGCTTTTTCCGGGCGTGTACTTCCAATATTTTTAATCGCTGATCGTGATCCGGCAGGCCCACTTCGATGCGCCGGTCGAACCGCCCTTCCCGCAGCAGCGCCGGGTCCAGCGTATCCAGGCGGTTGGTGGCGGCCAAGACGATGATGCCGTCAGCGCCGGAAAAGCCGCTCATTTCGGTCAACAGGGCGTTCAGGGTCTGTTCCCGCTCGTCGTTGCCGCTGTCCCGCTTTTTTCCGATGGCGTCGATTTCGTCAATGAAGATCACGCCGCCCCCCGCCTTCCGCGCTTTCCTGAACAGCTCCCGCACCCGGGACGCGCCCACGCCCACGTACACCTGCACGAAGTCCGCCCCGCTCATGGCGAAAAAGGGGGCCTTGGCCTCCCCCGCCAGCGCTTTGGCCAGCAGCGTTTTGCCGGTGCCCGGCGGGCCG